>NZ_JACTOJ010000021.1:0-79097 GCF_032335695.1 Clostridium sp. 19966 | reverse complement strand
TTTGCGGTTGGCTAGACCTGCATTTATTTTAACATAGGAGTTTTTTTCTACTCAACGGCATAAGCCTTTTTTCTTCCACTTGCTTAGCAAGTGGTTTACTTTGTTGCACAACAAAAACCCTCAACTAATTAAATTAGTCGAGGGTTTCATTGGTGGAGGCGAGGCGCCACCTTTAAAATCCACCAATTATTAATTCTTATTTTTATTATATTCTCGCTCTAAAATACTAAAATAGAATTGGTCTACCCACTTACTACCACATTGATATTCTTCCCTAAATACACCTTGTTTTGACATTCCTGCCTTTTGCATTACATATACTGATCTGAGATTATCGCAATGACACATACCTACAACCTTATGAGCATCCAATTTCTTAAATGCAAAGGATAATAAAAGCTTTACACTCTCTAAACAATATCCATTCCCTTGGAACTCAGGCAAAATAACATATCCAATTTCCCAGCTTTTACGTGAGGAGATATACTGCCATATATAAGCAGCTCCCATCAGTGCACCATCTGAGCATCGTTTGATAATAAAATCGAAAACAGCCTTTTGTTCAATTCTTTTAGTAAATTTTTCCTGAATGCATTCCTTGTCAGTCTCAATGTATTCTTCATAACACCATAATTCCGTATTACTTTCTTCACCACATAGAAAATCCATATGTTCTTCTGTTACAGGCACAAGTTCAATATTTTTACCTTTTAGCAGCTGATGAAGTTGTTTTTTATTGATTTCCTTTTCCATATTTATCCCTACTTCCATGTTACATGAGCAATCTTTATTTAACAATTTATTACACTTCTTATTTTAAATCTGTTTTTAACAATGTAAATACAAGTTCATCATTCCATTTGCCCTCAATAAGTCTTGCTTCACGCATATGTCCCTCCTGTACCATCCCTACCCGTTTTGCTAAAGCAGCACTATTTTTATTCTCATAATTAATAAAGGCCATTAACTTATGAATTGATAATTCAGTAAATGTAAAATCAACTACCTTTGCCGCTGCTTCAGAAGCATAACCGTTGACCCAATATTCCTTAAGAAACTTATATCCTATTTCCCATTCCTTTGTTTTCTCCCAATTGCACCACACAGAAACAGCCCCCATCTTTTCACCTTTTTTATTACATACAATGAATTTTATTGCTCCTTCTTCAGGAAGCTTCTTAACTGCTTCAATGTAATTTTTACAGCTTTCAATAACCTTATCCTTTTCAGGCCTTCCTCCCATTTCATACTTATAACTTTCAGTTCTTGCTTCTAATTCAAGAATAAAATCAAAATCTTCCTCGGTTATTTCGCGTAATAACAATCTCTCTGTCTCTAAAACCCACTCCACTTTATAAGCCCCCTTCATTAAGCTTAGTTTCCTTATGAATTTTCATGGTTCTGTTTTAAAATGTTGATATTATCGTTTGAGTTCTAGGAACTCTTAGGGATTGCGACTTATAATTGGCGTAATTTTGCTCAGGACGAGCAAAGCCATTCAAGCGCCATGGATGGCGAATTTGAATGGGTAGCCAATTATAACAAAGCCGCCCTTAGAGTTCATTTGCGAAAAACGCCTTTATCAACATCCTTTTAAAACATGTCCATTTTCATAAACTTATTATTAAAGTATAAATGAAAATATGAGGAAATAATATGTAATGTTTAATTATAGATGTAAATACACAAAAGCAGCCAGTTATTAACCGACTGCTTTCTTCTATTTCTTTCTATAAATTATACTCTTGATTGTATCATAGGACAAATGATACTCATACATAAGATCATCTATGGTTGCACCATTCTTCTTCTTATCCTTGATTTCATTGTTTCTTTCAACAATTTCACTTCTACTATTGTTTGAAACTCCCCATGATTTTTTATCATCATCCTTTTGCGGTATGTAAATCATACTACCACCGACATATTGTTGTATCTGAAGAATCAATGTTTTTGGTAAAACATCTTTTGCATTTATATACTCCGTCATAATCCTGCTCCCTTTATTTTAATTCACAAGATTGCAGTTTTGTCATATATAAATGAGCCAGCGATTATCATTTGCTCTCTATACAATTAACCGCTGAATTATATGACTAATCCTGCATAGAGCAAAAATCCCTTTTTATTCTTCATAACAACACCCCCTAGCTAACAAAACCCTCTATTTTATGCCTCAAATCATTGTAAAAAATAACAATATCTATCTTTCCTATATTTTATCATATTGAACCTCAGTAAACAATTATCTTGTTTTCCATATCTCATCACTAAAATATTGATAAAAATCTCAGCTAAACAAATTTTACTGATTAAATATTACTTGTGAGAGAGTTCACCGTGTCCGGTATAACGTATGTTTTCTCAGTGTTACTCTAACAACTCTTAAGAGTTTGAAACAAGTTTCCAAAAATCCGGATTTGCGGATTCATTCGGTAACGTAGCCAAATAATTCTTAATACCTACAGTATTATTTAGAGTAAAGGTTTTCCATTGATTAATATTAGGTGACCCAAAGCAAATATCGACTTCCATTTGCATAGGATCAAAAACGAGAGACCATAAGGTTCCCATACCATCTTCGTAATGATGGCAACAAACTCCTTCAGGCATTGTAGTTGATAGTATCTTCTTAAGTTCTGCTTTACTGATCTTTGGCAATGATGCTTCAATATAAGCTTTTATAGCATTATGCCTGACAATTGAATGTTTTACTATTGGATACCCCAGCTCTTTCATGGAAGGGATATTATAATGATTAGTAGAAAACAAGTATTTATCATTTTCTGCATTTCCCGCCATCTTTAAAGCTCTTTTTGATGCAGCTGCCTCAATTAATACAGCATCCCCGTAGCGGTCTGCTATTATAAAATTTCTATAGTCCGCTATTTGCATGGAATCAAATAGTTCTATAGCTTCTTTAACGGTTTTACAATTATTCAAAATTGCTCTTACGACCACCGGAAATACAAAACCTTCTTCAGTATAGTCCGGATTAATAACCCCTGCCGACGTAGTTATACACAATCCATGTTCATTCATTCCGTCAAACCGGCCAAAAACTTGACATCCAAAACCTATTTGACTATACTGTCCCTTTATTCGTGATTCAATAAGTAGGGGCTTCTCGTTCCAGTGAAAATCATAATTTCTTCCTAAATATATTTGACTATTCTCAGATATAGAAGGGGTTAATGCAATATGGCTGCAGTTACTCAATCTATTTTGTAGAAATGCGAAATAGTAAACCACATCCTCAGCATTAGCCCCTACAGCATCAGCAAAACCTTTGATTTCATCATTGGCACCTGGGCAGAATTTATCATACAAATCCATTACCTTGGTCAACTGATGCTTTGAAAGCTTACTCCCCCCCATAAAAGATGATGTAATTGCTGTGATAAATGCACTGTCATCCTTGAGCATATTACCAAGCTGCTCACCTGCTTCATATGCCGTACCTTCTACTACGCAATGCTTAAACTCTATAACCTTACTTTTCATATCAATACCTCCAATTTCCTTTATTTAAATACAGGTTATCTCTCTTCTTGATGTTTAACTATAACCATAGTATACTAAAACTGCAAATTTCATTTTGATGTTTTTTACCAAACTGTCATGAATTCCACATCACTTTAGTATCCTACCATTTCTTATATCAGCATTGGAGGTTTTAAATATGAATTATTATGCCAATATTCAGAGAGCCATTGACTATATTGAGTTAAATTTGAAAGAAGATATCGATGTATTGTTAGTCATTGAAATGTCACATTTCTCAATTACACACTTCTACAGAATTTTTCAGGCGATGGTAGGGGATTCTGTTAAGAGCTATATTCAAAAGAGAAGGCTGAGCAATATCGCTACTGAACTTGTTAACTCCAACAAACGCTTAATCGATGTAGCCTTTGAATATGGTTATAATTCACAAGAGGTATTTACCAGAGCATTTACTAAAGCATTTAGCATTACCCCTGGAAAATACCGTACACAAAAAAGTAAAGTTTTTTTATATAAAAAAATAAATGTCTATGAAAGAATGCTTGCCAATTCAGTCAAAAGCATTTATATAGATCCTCAAATCATTCTGGATAAAGAGTTTAAACTCATCGGAATGAAGGAAACAGTTAAACCCGGGTCTGAAGGGATTAAAAATCTATGGCATAATTTCACTTCAAAAAAATCAGAGGTGAAAAATATCCTTGCACAGGATACGGTAATTGGCATATGTGAGTATATGCCGAACATAACAGATGAGAGCAAGTTTTCCTACTTTGCAGGAGTCGAAGTGACGGATTTTTTTGATATCCCCAAAGAAATGTTGATTAAAATCATTCCCAATTCAAAATATGCTGTATTCACTCATAAAGGTTCATTATCCAAACTAAAAGATACCTATAACTTTATATACGGCATATGGCTGCCTCAATCCGGGTACGAGTTGGCAGAATTAGATACAATAGAATTGTATGACAGCAGATCAAATACAGCTGATCCTGAATTTGACATTCATATACCTCTAAAATAGTGATATTAATCTAGATATGAACATTTATTTTTTAATTTATTTAGAATTTGACATGACATACAACAGTATTATCTTCCTTAAAACCAGTGATACCCTCGGTTTTAAAGAAAGTCTACGTCATTTATGATACGGTTCACCGTATCAGTAGCAAGTGAGGTTTATTTATAGTATATTTATATTTATTAGTCAGACTAAATTCTATAAAGTTACTTTTTAACTTACTATTTATTCCTCCCAATATTATGTAACTTATTTGCAAAATCATTCCATGGGCAATCTTTAATGTCATCTGATAAATTTATAAGTTCTATTTCATCAATTTATAGATATATGTCATATAATTTCTAAATTCTATGCTAATATAAATGCTTTTACAAGATAATATTATACTATTTAACCATCATTATTTATATAATATCAATATCTAAATTCAATGTATTTATGCATCTACCTTTAATCCCAATTATCTATTGCCTCTTGAAACATATCTATTAAATACTCATAAAAATCGTTATATCTATATTCTTTATTCTTATTTACTCTATCCCTAAAATTTTAACTCCACATATTCCTCTTGATCCATACACAAATGAACACTGCTATTCTTAAGTATTTTTTTAGTTATACCTTTTTAGCAGAAATAACTTATTGCTTTTAAAAACGTATTTTAATATAGAATACCTTCCAAACATATAGTATAATTATACATAGGAGGATTAAAATGTTAAAAAACAGAATTAAATTTATCTCACTTTTTCTAATTTTCACTTTTTTTATAGCCATAAACTGTACCAAAAGCGTTTCATCTACTGTATATACTGATAGCAAACCCCTAAATTCATTATCTAATAATGCCAATACCTCCAATGTAAAAACTGTAACTCTTCAAGCACCATCAAACTTCAAACATACGGGGCTTTTAAATAGCGTGGAAGAACTTAGATCAATCAAAGCAAAAATTGCTGAAGGAAAGGAACCTTGGAAGACTGCCTTTAATAAAATGAAATCCTCTAATTTTGCAAAAATAAACTATACGCCAACCCCATATGAAATAGTATCCTCGGACATTAACGGTTCAAGTGATCACGGTGCTAATGCCGAAATAAATGATGCTATTGATGCATATACTCAAGCTCTGATGTGGATATTTACAGATGACCAAAGATATGCTAACAATTCAGCCAGGATTCTCGATTCTTGGTCTTCTACACTTAAATCACATCAAGGACAAAACTGGTATCTTCAAGCATCTTGGGCCGGCTCAATATTTCCATTATCAGCTGAGTTATTAAGAGCTACTTATCCCAAATGGACTAATAATGAAATCTCACAATTTTCAGCTATGTTAAATACAGCCTTTTTACCAATATTAAATAATCGCTTGGCATACGGAAATAGGGAATTTTCTGTATGCAATGCTTTAGTAGCAATTGGAGTGTTTAATAATGACCGTGCAGCCTTTTATCAAGGTATTAATCATTGGTTAAATTATCTTCCTTGTTATTTTTATGCATCTAGTGATGGTTCAGCACCGCCAAAAGCCCACTATTGGCTTAATGAACCAAGTAACGAGCAATATTATCACATGGATGTTGGTCTATTTTCAAATAGAAATTCTTCATGGATTTACGCAAATAATAATCCACTTAAGCTAGGTGAAGATACTTCAATGCTTATAAAATCAAATATCCGCAGAAACTGGTACAATCCAAAGAAATATGCTAATGGTATATGCGGAGAAACTGGTAGAGATTTAACTCATTCGGAAATGGCTTTTGCTTCTGCAATTAACACAGCAGAAATCGCTTGGCACCAGGGAATCGATTTATATTCCTTAGATACAAAACGTCTTACTTCCTTTATGGAAACTAACTCATCTTTGCGTCTTGGCAATACTAGTACAATTTCAGCATTATATTCAAATGGACTAACAGCTAATGGTTTGGTACCTACTTACGAAATAGCTTATAATCATTATCACAATATAAAAAAAATATCACTACCTAATACTAACAAATTAATAACAACTACTATACGTTCAATGCAAAACCATTTAATTCCCGTACAAGGCAATATTTTTGCAAATAGAATTTGGGCTCAAGTGTATTTAAATATAGATTGGGAAACATTAACTCATGCTGATTTGAATTAGGAATATAACTCATCTCCGTAATATATAGATAAACCCGTTCAACTACCAAAACATGATACTTTAAAGAATGCCCGGTTCCGCAGCATATCTCTAACAACTTTTTCCCTTTTACTATAACATATTTTGTTAATTTATTATTATTTGTGACACGCTATTTCAACCTATAAAAATAGCCATAGACAAGTCATATCAATACCTAAGGCCATAAACCTCACTTACTTGTGATATGGTTCTCCATTTATTATTCTATACCCTCTATAAATCTGCTCCAAAAGCATCACCCTGAAAAGCTGATGTGGAAAAGTCATTTTGGAAAAAGACAGCTTATAGTCCGCTCTTTTTAGTACTTTATCCGAAAGCCCTAAAGAACCTCCTATGACAAACACTATATTGCTGTTTCCTTTTACCCCCAAATCATTTATCATATCTGCGAATTCTACTGAAGTTATATTTTTACCATCAATAGCCATAGCCATCACATAGCTATTTTCCTTAATATGCTTTAAAATAGCTTCTCCTTCTTTTTCCTTTATAATAATTTCTTCTTTTTCTGAAGCATTGTCGGGAGTCTTTTCATCCTGAAGCTCTATAATATCAAGACGGCAGTACCTGGAAAGCCTCTTTGCGTATTCCTCCACAGCCGATTTTAAATATTTCTCTTTTAATTTTCCTACTGTAACCAATGAAATGTTCAAAGAAATTTCTCCTTTGCAATATATTTATTTGGCTATGTTTTAAAAGAATGTTGATAAAGGCGTTTTTCGTAGTGACATGGTTTCTTTCAGAACCCATGGGAGGAACTCTAAGGGCCGCTTTGTTATAATTGACTACCAATTTTAATGCGCCCTCCGTGGCGCTAAAATTGCTTTGCCCGTGCTGGGCAAAATTACGCCAATTATAAGTCGCAATCCCTAAGAGTTCCTAGAACTCAAACGATAATATCAACATTTTAAAACATAGCCTAACGAACTGAAGGAAGTTTTAAATCAGTGTAAAAATCAACACTTATTTAAAACAGAACCATTTATTTAAATTCTATTGTAAAGGAAAAACCTATCACAAGCAAATGTGATAGGTTTTCAACACTCTTTTAAAACTTAGCCTTTTTAATAAACAGGAGTGCAATATTTTGCATATTTAGGATTATCTCCTGTGGTTAGTCCAAAGAAAAGTTCCTTTACCTTCTTATATACTTCTCCCTGCTTTCCATCACCTACAAGTCTGTTATCCACCTTCACTACAGGAGTCACTTCCATAGCAGTACCGCTGAAGAACATTTCATCAGAAGCATAAAGCTCTGTTCTGGATATGCTTCTTTCTACAACATCCAAACCTAGTTCTTCCTTAGCAAGCTTTATAACTAATTCTCTTGTGATTCCTTCTAATATATTATCAGAAGCTGGAGGTGTTATCAGCTGACCTTTCTTGTATATAAATATGTTTTCTCCAGGTCCTTCGCATACATGTCCGTTAGCTGTCAAAAATATTGCTTCATCATACCCTGCCTGTGCAGCCTCAAGAGATGCTAATGCTGAGTTTAAATAAGCAGCTGTTGCCTTTGTTCTTGGAGGGATCATATTGTCCTCTAATCTTCTCCAGGAAGTTATACAGACACTTAGCTCTTCTTTTCCTGCAAATTTCCCCATAGGAGTGCAGTATATAAGGATTCTGTCATCCTCATCGTTGAGTGTAGGAGCTAGCCCTTCCCCACCTTTATAAACCACAGGTCGTATATATGTAGTAGTTTTAAACTCATTCTTTTTTAATAGTTCAAGAGTAAACGCACACAATTCATCCACTGTGTATGGTACTTTCATATTTAGCGACTTAGCTGATTGAAGTAATCTCACATAGTGATCCTTTAATCTAAAGCCATAGAGCTGCCCCTTTTCTTCGCTCCAATAGGCTCTTATTCCTTCAAAGCATCCAAGTCCATAATTAAAGGCTTTAGAACGAATTCCTATGTTTACCTCACTTTCTTTAACTATTTTCCCCTGGTAAAATACATAAGATTCTGACATAAATTTTGCCCCCTTTTTTTATTTATAACTTTCAGAATTTTACATAACCTTTCTAACCATTGTAATACTGTAAAAAAATTAAGTCAATGATTGCTTATATAACATATTGTTATAAATGTATAATCTGTAGTTATATAAACGTTTTCATAAAATTAAAAGCTATTTTGAAAAAAATATGTATAAAGTATACAATACGTTTTTAAATAGAAGTTGTTGCATGTAATTTGACAAATTTTAAATTTATGGTTATTATCTTCTTATGTCTTCCATAGAATAACTTTAAAAGCTATGTTTGTGGTAAGAAGGAGGTTGGATATCATAGATACCCAAATAAATTTATTTAAAAAACCACTATTAAAAAAACTTATTGCCCCAGTTGCTTTGGTGATATTGTTAATAACACTAATGACGATTATTCAAATTAAAAAGAAGAACGTTACTTTGATAATAGACGGAAAAGCTCAAAATATCACAACACTCAAGTCTACAGTAAAGGATGCACTGGAAAATGCCAACATAAAACTTGGCTCTAAAGATCGCATTTCTCCAAGTCTCGACTCAAAATTAACTAAAAATGAAACTATCACAGTAAAAAAAGCTTTTAATGTAACCCTTACGGTTGATGGGAAAACCATGAATATACTGACTGCGGATGATAGCATTGATTCAATGTTAAAGGATGAAGGCATAGCAGTTAGCGACAAAGATAAGATAACCCCTCAGCTTAAGTCAAGCCTTTCTGAAAATCAACAAATAACTGTAGTGAGAGTAGATACGAAATCCATTGTTTCTACTGAAGCTGTTGATTTTAATGTGGTCACAAAACAAGATACTGATCTTGCTAACACTGTAAAAAAAGTGGTTCAAACTGGACAGAAAGGTGAGAAAACGATTACCACCCAAGTGGTTTATGAGGACGGAAAAGAAGTGTCAAGAACAGTTGAAAATGAAAAAGTAACTAAGAGTCCTGTAGATCAAATAGTCATTGCTGGAACTCTGCCAGTGATTCCACTTTCTCGTGGAGGAGACAGCTTAGCATATACTAGAGTATTCAAATCTAGATCTACTGCATATTCCAGCAAGGAAACAGGAAGTACTTATACAGCATCAGGAAGAAAGGCTGTAAGAAACAGCGGCGGTTATAGTACGGTAGCTGTTGATCCAAGCATTGTACCTTATGGAACAAAACTATATATAGAAGGTTATGGTTTGGCTATTGCTGCAGATTGTGGTACAGCTATAGTTGGTACAAACCTGGACTTATATTTTGATTCCATTGGAGAAGCGAATAATTGGGCAGTAAGATATGTAAATGTATATGTACTTAAATAGACGCTGTAGTTTAGCATAAGGTTACTACTTATTTAAACTACATAATATAGGAAGATTATATTTTAAACCTTGTTATTTAGTGAAACTTCATTTTGGAAATTATAAAACATAGCTAAAAAAGATTGCTTAAAAATGATTATTAATCAAATTTAAGCAATCTTTTTATTTATCCTAGTTAGCTTCTTTAGCTCCGCAGCACTTCTTATATTTCTTACCGCTTCCGCAAGGACATGGATCATTTCTTCCTATTTTCTTTTCTTTAACGATTGTTTTAGAATCTTTCCAGCTTCTTAATATCTCATCTCTCTTCTCTTTAGAGAATATTGCTTCCCATTGAGGTAAAGTATAAAGATAATCGGCTTTAGCATCAAGCATATTGAAATAAAGCTTTTCAAAGTCTACATTTAAAGCTAGCTCAGTAGTTACCTCTAAGCTCTCTATATCATAGCTTTCCACTAAACTATCATTTATTCCATCTATAAAGCCCATGAAAAATTCTGGTGTTGCATCATATTTTTTAGCCAAATCTTGAATAGTTCCTTTTAAAGGAGCAGTATGATTTACGAGTATGTCCGTATATATTTTTATCTCCATTTCGCCATAAACCTTCCAAAATGAAGCCTCTCCATTCTTCTTGACATAATCCACAACCATATCTGTCCAATCCTTATATAAACTCATCTTCTTATCTTCCTTTCTTAGTGTGACTCATTTTCTTATTATAATAAAATTTGTCTTATTTTTCAATTATTTAGTATTTTGAGTTTTCATTTTCATTCCATCTATATCATTTAACCCGAAAGGCTTATATATATTGTAGTTTCCCCCAAGTGTATCTACATTCTTATTATCTACAAGAATCATAACTTTACTAACAGAAGAAAGCTGCATTAATGTACTTACTATGCTCTTTAGGCAAGCCTCTTCCTTTGCCGCAGACATTCTTACTACAGCACTGCCGCTAAAATTAACTATAGCTACCTTATCTTTAATAGAGAAACTTATAAGCTTAGTATCTTTAGGTATTACTGGGTTAAGATTGCTTTCGGTCGATGGTCCGCTTATTAGTTGATTTATAAGCAGCTGCCCTATAACTTCTTCCTTATTTAAAAGGACATCTTCTTTAGCAACCTTGATATCTTTTTCATTTGAAGATGCATCAAAATACACGCTTAAATCGATATAATCGCCCTTTTCATTAGGCAGCTGAACCTTTTGAACTTTTTCCTTATTAGAACTTGTATCGCTGTCCTTGCTTTGACATCCGTATAAAACGGAAGTAGAGATAGTAAAAAGTAAAATAGGAACTAATAATTTTGATTTTTTCATATCCTACCGCCTTTCATCACAAATAGCCTACAACTTTATATAGCTGCTTGGCTTACTCCTATCTGCCATAGAAATCAATACGTCTTTTTCCATATTTATATTATTTTCCCTCAATATATTCGTCACTGTAGCATAAGCTAATTCGGGATAGTTATTAGTATGACTTAAATGCCCTAATACTATCTTTTTAGGCTTATCCGTCAATAATTCTAAAATAGCATTTCCGCAGGCTTCATTGGAAAGATGTCCTACATCGCTTAAAATTCTTCTTTTAAGCAAGTAAGGATATGGACCAAACTTTAGCATTTCTACATCATGATTACTTTCCAACAGCAATAAATCAGCATCTATAATATTCTCTTTTACTTGATCAGAAAAATATCCCAAATCCGTAGCAGTACACACCTTTTTTCCTTCTGCATATATAGAATATCCACAAGGGTCTGCGGCATCATGAGGAATACTATAGCTTACAATATCCATATCATCTATAGTAACAGCAGCACCGTTCATAATTTTTATATTATCTTCCTTAACCTTACCAATAATCTTAGACATCCCTGCCCAAGTTTTTTCGTTAGCATATACAGGAAGATTATACTTTCTAGATAGCACCCCCACACCTTTTATATGATCGCTATGCTCATGAGTTACAAATATCCCATTGAGCTCCTCAGGTTTCTCTCCTATAGCTTTCAAAGCCGTTTCAATACTTTTTCCAGGCAATCCAGCATCTATTAAAACTTTTGAATTTTTAGAGGCTACAAATATACTATTACCGCTACTACCACTATATAATGAACAAAAAACCATTTTATTACTCCATTTCTATATAGCCTTAAGAGCAAATTAATTACCCTTGGACTCTTCTTATATCTGCACCTAATCTTCTAAACTTTTGTTCTATATGAGGATATCCTCTGTCTATATGATCTAAATTATGTATCTCACTTTCACCACTAGCTACTAAAGCTGCTATAACCATGGCTGCTCCAGCTCTCAAATCAGTAGCATTGACTACAGCTCCAGTAAGCCTATCCACGCCATCAATTATAGCTGTACGTCCATCAACTTCAGCCTTTGCGCCCATTTTTTTAAGTTCATCTAGATGTTTAAATCTATTTTCCCATATACTTTCGTTTATTATGCTTCTCCCCTTGGCTATACTAAGCATAGCACTCATGGGCTGCTGTACATCTGTAGGAAAACCTGGATATGGCAGTGTCTTAATATTTACCGCGCTAAGTTTTCCGTCAGACCTAACCACTACGCTGTCCTCATTTTCTATAATCTTAGCTCCCATCTCTATAAGTTTTGCAGATATAGATTCAAGGTGCTTAGGAATAACATTATTTATAGTAACTTCTCCTCCACAAGCTGCAGCAGATATCATATAAGTACCAGCTTCAATCTGATCTGGAATTACGCTGTAATTGCAGCCTTCCAATTCCTTTACTCCAGTTATCCTTATAACATCTGTTCCAGCGCCCTTTATATTGGCTCCCATGGTATTTAAGAAATTAGCTACATCTACCACATGAGGTTCTCTCGCCACATTTTCAAGAATTGTAGTTCCCTCTGCAAGTGCAGCAGCCAGCATAACATTTATTGTTGCGCCTACACTAACTACATCAAAAAATATATTTGTTCCTACCAATTTTTCTGCCTTTGCATGCAATATTCCATGTTCAATAGTTACTTCAGCACCTAGGGCCTCAAATCCTTTTATATGCTGATCGATAGGTCTTACACCTATTGGGCATCCTCCTGGAAGCTCCACCTTTGATTCTTTAAATCTTCCAAGCATAGCTCCGTTTAAATAGTAAGATGCTCTAAGCTTTCTTACATCTTCTGTACATGCTTCTAAATTACTCATCCCTGTGCTGTCTATAACCGCACAATTATTTTCTATAGTCATCTTACATCCTAAGGATTTTATTATTTTTTCCAGATAATGAATATCCTCTATATCAGGTATATTTTCAATAATGCATGTCCCTTTACTCGCCATAATTGCAGCTGGCAAAATAGCAACTGCAGCATTCTTTGCTCCACTTATATCAACGCTTCCATGCAGTGAGTTTCCACCACGTATAATAAACTTTTCCATTAAATTATCCATCCTTACACCAATATTTAAAAATACAAAAATTCTATTATTCCAATATATTAAAACTAAATAATTACAATTATCTAACATATTCCATATAATTTAAAAACAAAAATAACCTATTATATAATTACGCTTTATACATTATTATAGCATAAGTCTCAATAATGTTAAGTATATTTTTATATAAACATCATTGAATTTATTGGTAAAAGTGGCTTATATATAATTGTTATGGTATAATTAAATAATAGGTTCAGTACATATTGATTTAAATGGCATTTTTGATTTATATTTGGGGGTTGCAATGAGATATTATTTGGTTGCTTTATTTGATAACGATTCATACCGAGAAATAGAGGAAGTTCAAAGAAATATATGTAAGAAATACAAGCTATACAGAAACTTGCCTACCTTACATATAACATTGGAAGTGGTTGATGATCCTGATATAGAAAAGCTTGATGAAATATTGCTTAAAATTTTTAAACCCTATAAAAGGTTTAAAGTTGAAGTAAAAGATATCATTTGCTTTGACGACCCATATAAATCAGTAAACCTTAAGATAGAAAGCAAGGGCTATATTAGCAGATTAGCAAGAACTATAAATGAAACCTTAAAACTTCATGGATTAAATGTTAGAGCTAAAATTGAAGATTGGGACTTGCACATTTCACTAGCTAATACAAACTTTGCACAAAGAGAATGGTCTAAAGGGGAATACATAGCAGCTTGCAGCAGAGCTAAGAAGCAGGGTTTTTACAAGCTTGTTACTATAGATAGAATTGAACTTTGGAAGCCAGTGAACAATAAGAGGGATATGGTTATAAAAAGTTATCCTTTAAAAGAATATTAAATTTAACATAAACAACTAACATTTAACACACATATAAAATTTCAGAAAATACAAGGATACTTGTACTGAAATTTTATGTGTGTGTTTTTATTTTTAGCTTTTTACCATCCGTTTTATGGAAACCTTACCAGTATAAATGTTTCATTTTGTCATAATATTTTCATATTTTTAAAAAATAAAAATAAAATTTAAAGTAACCGTTTACGAAAACTTTAAATTTTTGTTATAATTCGTTAAAATATATATGTCGAATGTTTATTATTATTTTATGAAAGTAAAGCGTCAAAAATTTATCTTTTACTTAAAGTCCTAAACTGAAGCTTGTTTTATTAATCCCAAAAGAAAGGAAGCTTAATTTATGAATTTTGAGAAGCTCTTTGATTTGCAACACGAACTTGATGGAAAAATATCAGTGCAATATGATCCTGACTCTCGTTCTCTAAGACAGGACAGATTACTTGCGCTGCATGTTAAAATTGCTGAACTTGCTAATGAAACTAAATGTTTTAAATACTGGAGTGATCAAAAAGTATCACCTTTACAAAAAATTTTAGATAAATATACAGATTGCATTTACTTTCTTCTCTCTATGGGCTCAGAAAGAGGACTTACTTTTGATGAATTAACAGCAAAAAAAGTAGAATATTCTTTAACTGATCAATTTCTTAACTTGTACATAGATTTAAATGATTTTATCGTATGTTCCAGTGAAGATCAGTACTTAACCCTTTTCGAGGACTTTTTAAGTTTAGGCTTGAGTCTAGGTTTCAGTGAAAAAGATATAGAGAATACATATATTTTAAGATACAATATTAATGATATATGTAATGCCACAAATTATTAACTATAAAAACAAAAGGGCTGTGACATTAGCAATTGAAAATTGCTAATGCCAAGCTCTTTTTTAATTTTAGCTTATGCTTTAAAAATCTATATTATTTTAAATCATAACCTCTCAGAATTTTTTTTCGCAGCATGGGTATACTAGCCTTGAGGTGATTACTTATGATAGGTTTACTATTGGCTATAATCGCAGGGGTATCTATGAGCCTGCAAGGGGTGTTCAATACTAGACTGTACCTTAAAATAGGTTGTTGGCAAACAAACCTGATAGTTCAAGGCACAGCCTTTATTTTTACTTTAATAATATTCTTATTTGTGAGAGATGGCAACATAAGAGCCATAAGGGATGTAAACAAACTATATTTATCCGGCGGTCTTATCGGCGTAATAATAACTTTTACAGTAATGAAAAGCATTCATCAATTAGGAACAACTTATGCTATATTAACTATACTTTTAGCACAGCTTTTATCCGCCGCTCTAATTGATGCTTTTGGATTATTTGATTCAACCAAAATAACTTTTTCTACATCAAAAATTTTAGGGGTCATACTTATGCTCATAGGCATAATCTTATTTAAGAGAAAGTGATGCTTTACTAATGGCATCCAGCACAGCCCGAACAGTTGCCGCTGCAGCCTCCTCCATTTTTCCCATAGTATTTCCCTTTATACACCCTCTCTGCTTCTTCACTTCCGCATTTAGGACAAAAAACTCTATCTTTATCATTTTTAACTATTTCAAAGAAATTTTCTCCACATTTTTTACATTTATAATCTATTAAAGGCATCGCTGATCTCCTTTCATATGTTAAAGCACAAATTTTTAAAATATCTTTAATAAAAAAATACAATAAAATCATACGTCAATATATAACATTTATCAATAGTTTCATATAATATAATAGTTCATAAAATTACTTGTACAATTTAATGTAAGTACAAACATATTTTTAAGACATAGTCATAATTAAAAATATGAGAAAGGAGTACTCATGTTTTTTTTAAAAAATAAAATATCCACTAATCTAAAATATTGTTTAGAAAATAAAATTTATAAAAACTATAGAGTAAACATATTTTGTAAGTCATTAATTAATTCAGTGGAAAAAAAGGTAAAATCATCAAAAGGAGTTCTTCTTTATTCTTTTCCCTGCATAAACATGGTATCAGCAATATTATCTTCTAATACTATAGAAAGATTACTGGAATATCCTGAGGTAGATTATATAGCCTTTGATTCTTATGCCTTTTTATGCGGCACAAATATACTTACTGCAAATAATGTACACTTAAAAAACAACTCTCCTCATACTGGCAGCGGAGTGGGTATAGCACTTATAGATAGCGGAGTTTATCCCCATGCAGACCTTGAGAAGCCTAGAGGAAAAATAAAAAAATTCATTGATCCCTTAAATAATTTTAAATTTCCATATGATGATAACGGGCATGGAACTTTTATTGCTGGACTTCTTTGCGGCAGCGGCTATTCCTCAAAAGGAATCTATTCAGGTGTTGCTCAAGAAGCTCATCTATACGCTGTAAAAGCTTTCGATGCTACTGGAAAAGGTAAAATCTCAGATATATTCTACGCTTTTGAATGTATAATAAAAGATTCTTCTGAGTTCAATATAAGAATTGCCTGCCTTCCATTTGAAATACTGGATTTTGATATAAGACTAATTAACTGCTTTAAGATATTTTTCGATAGACTTATAGATAAAAATATAATTCCTGTGCTGCCTTCCGGGTCTTTGAAAGCGGATTATGCGAACATAACAGGTATCTCTGCTTTAAGCAACTGCATAACTGTTGGAGGATTGGATTCCTCTCCAGACCACAACCCTTTTGCCTATTCTTCTAAAGGTCCCTTTGGGAAATTAGAAAAACCTGATTTGTCATCAGTATGTACAAATATTTGTTCTCTTAATTCTAATATTTTCTATGTTTCAGAGAAAAATGGTGCAAAGGTTTATCCTCATCCTTTAGAAAAGGCTTATACAAATTATACTGGCACTTCTTGTGCCTGCGCTTTTATAAGCGGTATATGTGCTATATTAATAGAAAATAGACCTAATTTAGCTTTCAAGGACGTTTTGTCGCTCCTTAAAATATGCTGCAATCAATCCGAGGATGATTCCAGCGAAAAAGCAATATTATCTGTAGATAAATTATTTTCTAAGGACTATTAATAAATGGTATATTTCAAAAAATGTTGATATCCAAGCATTGAGTCGCTTGGATATCTTGTTTTTAGTCTAGCTTCCTAAAGCTACATAGCCTTGAGGATCTACAGGAGTTCCATTAATTCTCACCTCAAAATGCAGATGAGGTCCAGTGCTCCTTCCAGTGCTTCCTACCAAGCCTATAACATCACCTTTTTTCACATATTGACCAAGGTCAGCTATGCGCTTGCTGCAATGACCATAAAGCGTCACTACCTCCCCCTGATGCTGGAGCTCTATAGTATTACCATATCCCTCCATCCAGCTAGAATAAATAACCTTTCCATCCAAAGCTGCCTTTATAGGCGTTCCTAAATCTGCTGCTATATCCACTCCTTGATGCATCTTTCCCCAGCGGGTGCCGAATTTTGAACTTATGACACCTCTTGAAGGAGGAAGCATACTCGTTGTGTTTGCACTGCTACTATTTTGAGATGATGTTTGAATCACCTTATTTGTGTTTTGATTTATTTCCTTATCTTTTGCTTTATTTACATTTTGATTACTAACTTTATTTTTTATTTCTCCAGCTTTTGGTGTATATGAAAAATATACGGCTACACATAAAAAAAGCGTGCACAACATTATGATGCAGCTTACCTTGCTGAATTTAATATAATGCATGAAAATCATCCCTTCCTAAATTTGCCGAACACACCTTAATATATCCTAAATTGTATTTTTTATTCCTTCAAACATGAAAATTTTATTTATTGAGGTGATGTTTCCACTTTGCTATAATAAATATATGAACTCCAAATTATAGAATGTATGAAAGGGTTGATAGGTATGAGTACATTCATGTTCAAAAAAAGCTCCAATGATTATACACCGGTAAGCAACATATTTATAGAAAAATATATGCCTAAAGCCCGTGGGGAGTTTATAAAAGTATATTTACTAGCGCTTAAATACTGTTTAAGCAATGAGCCTGGTGTAAATTCCACACTGATGGCCTCCGCACTTCATCTTCTTGAATCCGATGTAATGAATGCATGGAATTATTGGAATGAAGAGGGAGTTATAAAATTTCGTCCTCTCGACAGCATGGGCAACTATAATATAGAATTTGTTGATCTTTCAGAAGATGCTATAAAACCAGCCAGCGATGTAAATATTCTTGAAGAGCTTAGCAATTCTTCTACAAAAGATATGCTTCAGGAAATAGAAAAATTAGTAGCCCGTCCTTTGGCTTCAAAGGAAATTTCAACATATATAGGCTGGCAGAAAGATTTAAACTTTTCTCCTGAACTTATTCTTCTGCTTATAGAATACTGTGTTTCAAAGGGAAAAAGCGATTACAGATATATAGAAAAAGTGGCCATAGGCTGGCATGAAGCTAAAATACAGAATATAGATCAAGCTCAGAGCTATATAAAAAGGCATGAGGATAAATGGATTAAATACAGAAAAATCCTTACTTACTTAGGGATAAAAGATGCGGATGTAATGAAGCCTCAAGAGGAAATGCTGGATAAATGGGTTACTACCCTAAATTTTTCAGTAGAAATTGTATTTAAGGCTTGTGATATATGCTTTGAAAGACTTAATAGGGCAGATTTCAAATATATAGACGCCATACTTTCAAGCTGGCATAAAGATGGAATAAAAACTCTTGATGACATAAGACTAAAGGATAATAAAAGACAGGTTTCAAAGAAAAATACTCCAAGCAAAAATAAGAATGATAATTTTAATAATTTTGAGCAGAGAGTTTACGATTATGATTCTTTAGAAAAACGTCTTTTAGGGTGGGATGATAAATGATAAAAAGCTACCATTCAGATATAATGAAAATATATGAAGAAATAGGAAATGCGGAAAACGAAGCTCTCTCCGTGAGAAAAGCTGAAGTGGCTGCTAAAGTTCCCGAAGTTACAAGCATAGATAAGGCTATAGCCAAGCTTTGCTTAACCATTTCCATGAGTTCCTTGAAAAATGTAGAAAATAGAGAACTATACTTAAAGAAACTAAAAACAGAATTAACCGATTTGAGAATAAAAAAAGTTGAAGCCCTTGTATCTGCTGGTTACTCTCAGGATTATCTGTCCATTCACTATCAATGCCCTAAGTGCAAGGATACTGGATATATAGGAAATTCAAAATGCAGCTGCTATAAACAAAAATTGGTGAAGCTATACTACAAGGATTCAGCATTAAACCAAATACTCTCTGAAAATAATTTTGATAATTTCAATCTTAATTATTACTCTTCCGCTAGAGATGGAGAAAATCCTCAGAGTGCTAGAAAAAACATGGAGCAAATTCTCCCTAGAGCCATGAATTTTTTGAAGAATTTCAATGCCATAAGCGACAATCTTCTTTTTTATGGAAGCTCTGGCACAGGAAAAACCTTTCTATCCCATTGCATAGCTAAAGATCTATTGGATAGAGGAGTATTTGTGGTATACAGAACTGCCGAGGAATTAATAAAAGATCTTAGAAAGATAAGATTTGAGAATGATGAAACCTTAGAAGAATTGATTGTAAACTGCGATCTTTTGATAATAGACGATTTGGGCACAGAGCAGATAAACGAATTCTCTAAAACCGAGCTCTTTAATATACTAAACCAAAAGCTTTTGAATCAAAAGAAAATGCTTGTATCTACTAATTATTCTTTAAAAGAATTATCCTCAATATATTCAGAAAGAATAACCTCAAGGCTTTTTGGAAACTTTAATCTATTTAAGTTTTACGGCGACGATATAAGAGTGCTTAAGAATCTTAATTCTATAAAATAAGTGTGTGTGTTTTAATTATCTGGTAAAATAAAAGGATATGCCGCTGCATACCCTTTTATTTTATCTTATTTTTTGAATAGTTATCATATTTATTAGATTCAGAGCTTATTACGCTATCTATTTTCCAAGTATATCCCGAAGAACCGTCATAGCTCAATTTATATACTATTACTATATTATCAGTTCCTCCATCCTCATAGTTTATTTTACCATATGCATATTTTACATCAGGCGAGTTTTTCTTAGATAGCACTTCATCTAAAGTAAAGCTTTGAGCTTCTCCCTTAGTTATCTCATGACTATCAGTCCATAAGGATAAAAACCCTTCTCCCATATCTATTTCTTTATTGACCAGGCCGCTGGATATAGAATCCTTGTTTATATCCTGAAGCTCTGCTGAATTTACGGAAGCTTTATCTGCACTAATTAATGTTATATTACTAAAAGTGTATTTATAAACATAGTTTTTAGATACTGATGCGATAAGCACTCCTATATTAAGATTTCTAGTTGTTGAAACATTGATTTCATTATCATCTGCATATTTGAAATCCGTTATATTCATATCCTTTGTAAATTTGTCATTTACATTAAAAGCTTTTCCTCCAAATATTCCATCATAGCTTACATTTTCATTCATGTTTTTATTTATAAGCTGTGCCAGCTTATCCTTTGAAAGACTCTGAGAGGGTGTCAGCTTAAAATCCTCTTGACTTTGTCTATCTACACTTGATATCTGCCAATTTTGTTCATCAAAAGTGAGTTTGCACTTTAATTTTCCTTCTGCGGAAGCTATACCGCTATCTAGAGTAACATCTGCTACTATTTCTTCACTGTCATTTGGAAAATCGGTTTTTTTATCGGATATGTTTATTTTTTTAACATTCTTATCACTTATGGCTATGGTTTCACTGCCTATAGTTATGTTAGCTCCTTTTAAAAGCTGAATAAACGAATCTTCATTTACTCCTGTCAATGGTTCAACCTTAATTCCATTATTTATATTTAGGTTTCCATTAAGCTTCCATGAATTTTTAGATACTTCTTTATAATTAGCCTGCAGACTTCCCGTAACCTTTATGCTGCTGTCTGCCAAAATGAAATTGGCAAGTATTTTTTGGGTATCCTTATCTTTTTTGTTTTCAGTGATTGATATGCTTTTTATGTAATCTTTTTTTACCTCAAACTTCGTCCCTTTAGGCAGTGTTATAACTTTCCCCAAAAGATCCGAGGTTATGTTAGATTCATTTACGGACTGATTTAAAAAGAACTTATCCCCTATTATTGCTATTACAATAACCACCGCTATGGTAGCTACCGTTAATAAAAATCTTTGATCTTTCACAATGGTTTTAGCTTTACTAATATACTGCTGACGCTTAATAGCTCTTTGCTCAGCCTTTTTTCTTCTTGCTTCTTGCTTTATTTGCTCATCTGTTATTTTAGGCATATCTAAAGTATTTCCAAGCTTTGCTTCCTTAGGAGGTTCATTTTCTTCAGAATTAAAATCATCTGCTGCTCCCTCTCTTGGAACAAAGTCTATGTTTATCTTGCAGCCGCAATATGGACAAAATTTTAAGCCTTCTGTGTACTCAAACTCCTTATTACAGTTACCACAAATCATTAATAATTCACCTCCACTTCTTTTTATTTGACTTCGAAGTGTATTAATTACATTATATTATTTTTAACCAATTTCAACAACATAGGAATAAATAAATTATTCTTTATCAATATTCTCTTAAAACATAGCCTAATTTTTATATAACGAAAAAGGCTTCGATAAATAATCGAAGCCTTTAGTTTAAGCTGGCAATAGGAATCGAACCTACAACCTGCTGATTACAAGTCAGCTGCTCTACCGTTGAGCCATGCCAGCATATGGCGACCCAGAAGGGACTCGAACCCTCGACCTCCGGCGTGACAGGCCGGCACTCTAACCAACTGAGCCACTGGGCCATATAAAAGTGGTGGGCACAACAGGGCTCGAACCTGTGACCCTCTGCTTGTAAGGCAGATGCTCTCCCAGCTGAGCTATGCGCCCACTTTTGGTGACTCCTAGGGGAATCGAACCCCTGTTACCACCGTGAAAGGGTGGTGTCTTGACCGCTTGACCAAGGAGCCATGCAAGAATATATAAACAAAGTATCCGGAATTCAAACCCTCATCTACTTTGAGTCTGAATAATGGCGACCCAGAAGGGACTCGAACCCTCGACCTCCGGCGTGACAGGCCGGCACTCTAACCAACTGAGCCACTGGGCCATTAAAAGTGGTGGGCACAACAGGGCTCGAACCTGTGACCCTCTGCTTGTAAGGCAGATGCTCTCCCAGCTGAGCTATGCGCCCACTTTTGGTGACTCCTAGGGGAATTGAACCCCTGTTACCACCGTGAAAGGGTGGTGTCTTAACCGCTTGACCAAGGAGCCATATTGTCGTTTCTTATCATCTCGCGACCCGACATAGACTATAATACAAGAAAACTATATTAGTGTCAACACATTTTTTTATTTTTTTTGCTTATAATTTAATTTTTAAATTTTCTGTATTATCAGTCATTAAAACCCTTCATTAGAAGCATACTAATAGTCCATGTTTTAAAATAATATTGATATATTTATGTAACCCTAATTAATATGTGCTAAAATTATATTATTCATGCGGTAGCGCAAGGTTTATAATCAATATCTAATTAAACTATGAAGGATGATGAATTTGAAACATGATATTATAATAATCGGAGGAGGCGCCTCTGGAATCATAGCTGCTATATGTGCTAAAAATTACGGAATAAACGCAGCTATAATAGAAGGCAATGACCGAATAGGAAAAAAACTATTAACTACCGGAAATGGTAGATGCAATATTACGAATTCAACTATAGATGGTTATATACAGCAATATTTATCTGGAGCAGATATATATCTTCCATACCACTCCAGCATAAAAGATTTTTTTGTACCAGTTTTGAATTCTTTTAAGGTAAAAGATACTGTAGATTTTTTTAACAGTCTTGGTCTTCAATTAACCACCTTGGAAAATGGTAAAATGTATCCTATGTCTCTTCAAGCTTCTTCAGTTTTAGATATTTTAAGAATGTCCGTAGAAGAGCTTGAAATACCTATTTACTTTAATCACAAAGTAGATAATATAACTACTTCCAAAAATGGCTTTACCATAAACACTAAAAGCAATGGTTCCGAAGAAATATTTAAGTGCAGTAAGCTTATTATGTGCACAGGCGGAAAATCAGCTTCAGTTACTGGATCAGATGGAAGCGGATACAATTTAGCTAAAAAATTAGGTCATTCTATCATCAATACTCACCCAGCATTGGTTCAGTTAAAGCTAAATTATAAGAACTTAAAAGCACTATCTGGAATAAAATTTGATGGTTTTGCGGAAATATTTGTGGATAATGAAAGCAAAAAGAAAGAATTTGGAGAGATATTATTCACGGACTATGGTATATCAGGTCCTCCCATATTGCAGCTTAGCAGAATAGCTTCTTGCAATTTACACAAAAAAATCACCTTAAAAATAAATATGCTTCCAGATTATTCTGAGGAGACCTTAGATGATTTTATTGAAAACAGAAAAGCCTTATTTGGCTATAGAAGCATACATAATTCTTTTATTGGCATTATAAATAAAAAAATAATTCCTATACTATTAAAAGAAGCAGGTATTTCAGATATACATAAGCCTTTGCAGGATATGAACTGGAAAGAGAAAAAAGCTCTAATAAAACTGCTTATCTCTTGGGAATTTGAAGTTACGGATACTAACTCTTTTTCTAATGCTCAAGTTACCTCTGGCGGTATAAGCACTGAAGAAATCAATTCAATTACTCTAGAGTCTAAAATTGTAAAAGGCTTGTATTTTGCTGGAGAAATTATTGATGTGGATGGGGACTGCGGAGGCTTCAATCTTCAGTGGGCATGGAGCTCAGGGTATGTGGCAGCTAAAAGCTGTGCTGAATAATAAGTCCATGTTTTAAAAAAATGCTTATAAAGGCTTTGGTCGAAAAATAAATAGCAAGGGGCTATTGCGCAATGAATATAAAGTTATTTTAAAGGGAAATAGATAAGAACAAATTAATAATTAAAAAGTAAAAATTAAAAGTGAAGGTAAAATTCAGTCTTGCTGAATTTTTTATAAACTTATAATTTAAAGAAATCGACTCATAAAGAGACGATTCCCTCAATAACTATTAATTTTTACATCTTACTTCTTAATTGAATAAAATAAATAATCTTTTTGCGACAGCCCCCTATTTAATTTTATTCCCAAACTGTTTCTATTCTTGTAAGCTCTTTACCTTCTGAATCTTCTATGGCATGTAAATATTTTATACCATTCTCTTCAGATTCCACTTTTTGAATTTTAGCTTTAACAGTCTCCCCATAAGTGGTTTCTTTGTTGTAAGTAATTTTTATTCTATTAAGCTTGCGGTTTATCATAACATCAGTAGGAACAACCTCTAGGGCCCATTCTACGTATTTAACATTATTAACGTGCCTGTTAGTGTCTATATCGCTGTATCTTACATTAAAAAACTTTTCTCCATCAACCTCAGTGATTTCAGCTATGTTTTCTATATCTATAGTTTTAACTCCATTTCCTTCTACACCATAGGCCTTAAACATTTCCTCATTTACTCTTACTGGACGCCTTCTCTCGATATCCAACAAAAGCCATATGGAATCAGCCTCTACTATAACTTCACCGCTCTGATTTTCAATTTTAAATTTTCTGTAAGCATAAAACTTATTTATACCATAAGCTTCAGTGCTCACCTTTACTGTTTCACCATACAAAGGGTACTCCTTAATCTTTATATCCCATTTATACAGTATCCAGCCAAGATTGTTTTTCTTTAAGTAATCTATACCTACTCCAAGCTTTTCGCTTTGATATGTAGATGTGTCACTAAAATATTCCATCATAGTTTTTAAAAAAAGTCTCTTTTTATAATCTACCTCATAATACCTTATATCATATTCTTTAGTAGTCACTACATTTCCCATAATACCTTTAGATTAGGTAAAAACATAAAAATAACATATACTTCCGCTATAATACTTTTAATGCTTTTACTTAATCTCTCCCCCCTTCTCACATTTAATACTTTACAATATATCCTATATTATTTTATCATATTAATATCTATTTTTCTAAAAAATCGTATTATTAGTTACAAACATTTAAAGAAAGGTAAACGACGGATGAAAAAAACATATAAAATTATAATTTCAATTATAGTATTAGTTTTATGCATCAGTGTGGCTTTCATAGCCGAAAGCAATCCACATAAGATTAGTAAGAAAAGTGCATCATCAAAAAGCAAATCTGACATAAGTCAGAATAATGTTTCTTCTTCAAAAAAATCTCCAATACCTGCAGCCCCTGAAATTGATTCAAAATCTATTCAGCCTCTAACTATCAATGGTTTTTCTAAAAATATGACCTCAAAGCAATACGAAAATCTTGATAATTGGAAAAAGCAAATTACCGAACTTACAATAAATAACAAGGATAAGCTCTTTATTAATGGAGGATCGGATCGTAAAATTGTCTGTCTAACCTTCGATGACGGCCCAAGTGCCAATATAACTCCTAAAATTTTAGATATATTAAAACAATATGACGTAAAAGCTTCTTTTTTTATTATAGGAAATCAGATTTCTGGAAATTCAGCACTTATTAAGAGAATATATGCTGAAGGAAATCTTGTGTTGAATCATAGCTATTCTCATCCTGAATTAACTAAAAAAAGTGATGCTGAAATAACAAAGGAAATCTCATTAACAGAAGATAGTCTTGAAGCTATTATTGGGAAAAAGCCTGCAATACTAAGACCGCCCTACGGTGATATAAATCAACATGTTTTAGATTTAGTTTCATCCCTAGGCTATAAATCCGTTATTTGGTCCACGGATACTTTTGATTGGTCTCAAAAAGAAAGCTCTAATATTATAAAAAATACTACTGATAATCTGAGACCAGGAGAAATAATATTAATGCATTGCAATGGAGATAAAAAAGCCACAGTGGAGGCTCTACCTAAAATCATTGAAACCATAAAAGCTAAAGGTTACGATATGACTACCTTAGATAAATTGCTGAATATTTCTGCTTACAAGTAAAACAAAAATCTGTATTTTGAATATATATTGGTATCAAAATTAATAATCATGGCAACTTTCCAATGGTTTATAAATAATATAAATGGACAGGATTTTTATACATCTTCCTCAAACAATAATTAGTAATCTACCATTGGAGGATTGCATGGATTTACTATCTATATTATTATTTTCTATTTCTGTGAGCAGTGATAATTTTATTGTTGGATTAAGCTACGGCACAAAAAAAATAAAGATAAATTTTATCAGCAACACCTTGGTAGCATTTATCTCCTGCCTTGGAACTTTTGTATCAATGCTGCTTGGTAAGTATTTCAACAATTTTATCTCACCACACATTGCTGATATATTGGGAAGCCTAATGCTTATGTTATTCGGTATATATATGCTTATAGGTGCATATAAAAGTAGTCATGGAGCCTCGGATATAATAGAAACAGTTTATGATCACCCTGAGATTATTGATACTAACAACTCAAATATCATAGAATTAAAAGAAGCCATAATTTTAGGCTTTATCCTTTGTATAAACAATATAGGTTTAGGTATTGGTGCAAGCTTTGCTGGATTAAACATATTTTTAACTTCTGCAGCATCTTTTATATTCAGTATGATTTTTATAAAGCTCGGTGATTATATAGGAAAATCTTTTATTTCAAACAAATTATCTCATATATCACAATACGTATCTTCGCTTATAATAATTTTATTAGGCTTATACGAATTAATTTTTTAACAAAAAAGTGTGGTAAATACGCCACACTTTCTGTTTTATCTTAATTTTTACACTGATTTAAAGCATTCTTTTAGCTTTGAAGTAAGTTTTATATCCGCTAAAGGAAGCCCTTCCAAAGGATTTAAATTATTGCTAATCACAAGTGAAATCCCTGCTTCCACAAATTCTGCCGCCTTTTCGGCACTTTCACATATACTCATACCCTTCATAAGGCATCCCATAAGCACAGCTGTAAAGGCATCTCCTGTCCCTGGATAAGAACCTTTAAGCTTCTCTCTGCACAAATATTCTACACTGTCCTTAGTTTTATCATATATATAAATATACATTTTATCATCAAGGCATACGGAAGTTATAATTACATATTTAGGTCCAAGCTTTCCCAAAACCTTAAGACACTTTTCTATTTCCTCTTCACAACAGCATTTTTTATAATCCATACCCGTAAGCAAAGCTGCTTCCGTAAGGTTTGGGGTTATTACATCCGCTTTTTCTAAAATAGCTTTTACATTTTCTATGCTATCTTCATCCATGAAACCATAAAGCTTACCGTTGTCTCCCAATATTGGATCAAGCACTACTAATGTGTCCTTATGCTTAAAGGAATCCAAAAATTCTTTTGTAAACTCTACTTGCTTAGGAGAAGTAAAAAGCCCTATATATATTCCATCAAATTTAAAATCATTGCTCTTCCATTGGAATAAATATTCCTTCATAAAAGCATCGTTTTCTGTTTTTTTAACCCCGTTAAAAGCTCCATGGCTTGTAAAAATGGCCGTAGGTATTGGATTTACCTCTACTCCTAAATTGTACATTATAGGTATTATATTCATAAGTGCTGCTCCGCCATAGCATGCTAGATCATGAATAGCTGCAATTCTTTTTCTCATAATAAACCTCATCTTTTCTTTAGAGTTTCTTAACAATCATAAGTCTATATCAACATTTTTTAAGCATAGCCTTTTTAAAATGTTATTTTAGCTTTCTTTAATATTGGTTTTATAGCTGTAGTCAATACGATTGAAATAATTATTCCTATTATAGATGTTATAATGGATGCCAAGGATGAAGTAAGAGCTGTCCCAAAATTATAGAACACCAGCCAATCTACTAAGAAATAACCTATTAAAGATATTATAGCTCCTACGATAAAACCAATTAGATTCTGCACTACACTATTTCCCTCTTTTTTATTAAGAAAGGCTATCTTACCTGCTGCAAGCCCTTGAAGTCCCTTTATAATAAAGGTAAATGGAGCCCAGGAAGCAGAATAGGTGAGTAAATCAAACATACCTAAACCTACGGCTCCAACCCATCCAGCATCTTCTCCTACCAGAACCGCTGAAATATACAGAGCCGCCGTTCCTAAATGCACCATATTCCTTCCAAAGTCTATGTGTATAAAAGTTGCTACAAAACAAAATGCTGCCAGCAAAGAAATTGTTACTAATCTTTTAATTTTCATAATATACACCTCTTCTAAAAAATTACAATAATAGCTTACTATCATAGTGTGAAAAGTGTAAATGTACCGATACAACAAAAGCATGGCCTTAGCCATGCTTTTATTTGCAATTTGAATTTTATTATTTATAATTTTACTCTGCATTAAGCCCTGCTACATTTAAAAAATTCCAAGGCTTATTAAAATGAGGCTGGAAGAAGAAATCTACAAAACCTAATTCATCTATAGTCATTTTATTCTGTATGCATACAGAAATAGTGTTTATCGCAGCAGTTAAATCCACCTTGCACATAAGCTGCGCACCTAAGATAACTCTGCTTTCAGCCTCATAAACCACCTTTAAGGTAATCTCCTCATAGGTCGGCATAAACTCTGGTCTATAATTTTCTTTTATAGTTACTGATTTTACTTTAAATCCATCTGCCTTAGCGGATTCTTCTGTGAGACCTGTAGATGCTATGTTATTTTCATATATTTTTATTCCTGATGTGCCTTGTGTCCCTAGATATTTTATAGTAGGTTTAACAAGATTTCTAGCGACTAAAGTTCCCATTCTTACAGCATTAGTAGCTAGCGGAATATATTGAAGCTTTCCTGTAGGGTTATATATTACTGCACAGCTGTCCCCTGCTGCATATACGCCTTCCTTGCTAGCCCTCATATATTCATCGATAATTATAGCACCATTTGACAGCATATCTACTTGGCCTTTAAGTAATTGAGTGTTAGGTCTAAAGCCTATGCACAATATAACCATATCTGTTTCATATTCACCTTTATTAGTTATAACCTTCTTTACTTTTCCATCTTCACCTTCAAATTTTGTAACTGTTTCACCTAAAGCTAATTTAACCCCATTATTTTTAAAGGACGCTTCAGCTGCATCTGTGAATTCCTTATCAAGATACTTATTTAAGATTCTATCTACTGTATCTATTAAAGTTACTTGTTTTCCTTGGCTTTGGAAGGCTTCCACAAGCTCTACTCCTATGTATCCAGCTCCTACCACCACTATATTTTTAGCAGTCTTAGCTTTTTCAATTATTGTATTTGAATGAGTATAATTTTTAGAGAGGAGTATATTCTCTAAGTTTATTTCCTCAATATTAGGTACTATTGGCCATGAACCAGTAGTTATTATAAGCTTATCATAGGTGTCTTCAAATTCTCTCTCTGTCTCTAAATCCTTAACCTTTACCTTTTTAGCATCAGTATCAATGGATAGCACATCATGTTTCATTTTTGTTTTAACTCCAAGCTCTGCAAGTTTTTCTGGAGATGAATAGAAAAGTCCTTGAGGATCCTTAACTACTCCTCCCACATAAAGTGCAATACCACAAGATAAAAATGATATATTATCATTTCTTTCATATACAGTTATATCAGCCTGGGGATATAACTTAGCAGTGTTAACAATTGCCGCAGTACCTGCATGAGTACATCCTATTACTATTACCTTCATAAAAACCCTCCCTAAAATCCTTGTTAAATTATTATCTATATATATTATAAATTATAAAATAATTATTGTCCACTAATAAATACAATTATTATAATCGTTTGCATTTTATAGAACTTTTTATATTTGTAATTGAAAAAAAGTGAAGAATATTTAATATTCCTCACTTTTATTATTCCAAAAACTTATTATATCATGTAACAATATAGATTGAATCTATATTACTGATTTAATGCTTCTACTAAATCGTCTATATCAAATCCATGAACCATTGCTGCTTCTTCTAATGTTTCCATCTGAGATGCAGGACATCCTACACAGCCCATACCAAAATCCATTAGAGTATCAATTTTATCAGGATTCTCTGTAACTAATTGTCCTATAGTCATTTCCTTAGTAATCACTATATCGCCTCTTTTCTTTTATTTAATGGTATTTCATCAAATATATTATATACAATTTAATTGTAATTTACAACAAGCAAATATTCACTATAGTTCTGATACAACTATTGTCTGATCTCTTCTTGGTCCTACGGATACGATCGCTATCTTAGTAGATGTAAATTCTTCAATTCTTCTAAGATACTTCTTCGCATTTTCTGGTAATTCCTCGTAGCTTCTTGCTTCTGCCACGCTATCATCCCAACCATCAAATTCTTCATATATAGGTTCACATTTTGCTAAATCTTCAAGACTTGCCGGAAAATAATCTATAACTTTTCCTTCAAATTTGTATCCCACGCAAACCTTAATCTTATCAAGTCCAGCTAAAGTATCTATCTTAGTTACTGCAAAGCTTGTAAGTCCATTAACTCTAGTGCTTGTTTTCAATATAACAAGATCAAGCCATCCGCATCTTCTTGCTCTTCCAGTAGTAACTCCAAATTCGTTTCCTTTTTCCCTTATCCAATCACCAGTTGAATCCAAAAGTTCTGTAGGGAATGGTCCTTTTCCTACTCTTGTAGTGTAGGCCTTTACTATACCAACGGCACTATCTATCATAGTAGGTCCAACTCCAGCTCCTGTGCATACTCCTCCTGCTACTGTGTTTGAGGAAGTTACATATGGATATGTACCATAATCTATATCCAGAAGCATTCCTTGGGCACCTTCAAACAATACATCCTTCTTAGCTTTTATTGCATCATAAACCTCAACGGAAGTATCTTTAACGAAAGGTTTTATTTTTTCAGCCAAGCTTACATATTCTGAGTATACTGCATCAAAGTCTAATGCCTCGCCGCCTAATACTTCGGTTATATAAGCATTCTTTTCTTTTAAATTAAGCCTTAGCTTTTCTTCAAATACAGCTTTATTAATTAAGTCACAAATTCTTATACCAGATCTTTCTACCTTGTCAGTATAACATGGTCCTATACCTTTTCCTGTGGTTCCAATATCATTTTTACCTCTAGATTTCTCTTTTAGCTTATCCAGAGTCTTATGATAAGGCATTATAACTTGAGCTCTATCGCTTACAATAAGATTTTCAGGAGTTACTTTTACTCCCATACCCTTCAAATATTCTATTTCTTCGAAGAATGCATTAGGATCTATTACTACTCCATTTCCTATTATATTAACTTTATTATTGTACAAAATTCCTGATGGTATAAGATGTAATTTATATTTCTTGTCTTCAACTGCTACAGTGTGTCCTGCATTGTTTCCGCCTTGGAATCTAACTACTACGTCGGCGCCTTCTGCAAGAAAATCTGTCATTTTACCCTTTCCTTCATCTCCCCATTGGGCTCCTAAAACTATAAAAGCTGACATATTGTTTTCCTCCCATTTAATTTCTTATGTACCACTAACAATACTATCAAAGCTACATAAAATAGTCAACAAATAACCGAACATTTTTGCACTACTACTTATTATAATTCGTTATTTTATGGGTTTAATTCTTTCTACACTATTATGCTATTAATTATAGCTTCTATTTATAAATTTCTTATATAAATTCGCCATTGATAAATATAGATATTTTATAATTACTAACAAAACAGGGTATAGTTTTTCATGACTTAAACGATAAATTAATGGTATTAGCTGTATTAATTTATTTATATATAAAATTTACTTTTATTTTTAGGGGGAATAGGTTTTGGAAATTAATTTTTTAAATTCACGTATAAAGAGAGTTTCAAGGAATCTCTTTATCACTCATTTTTTGCTATTTGTTATCTGTTGTTTTATCATTCTCACAGTCTGCGGTAACGCCATCAATTATTTTAAAGGGGCTAACACCATAAATTTCGAAGATATAGCTTCTAGAAAATTAAGCGGTTTTGGTTCAAACAATTATGTAACTCTTACTCCTGAAGCTAAAGCAAAAACTGGGCTTCAATATGTTGAAACCAATAAAAAAAGCAGTTCAAAAACTGTAGAAGCTGATTATTATTTACTAAAAGGAGGCAAAACACTTATTTTTGCTGCAATCCCACCAGAAGCAGCTTCTTCTTCATCCTATACTGGGTGGGTAAGAAAAATGACTGATGAAGAAAAAGATCACTTGTCTTCTTATATGGCTGAAATTAAGAGCGAATCGAATGGTGAATTCACTCTTTCTGATTACATTTTGGATTCAAAATATGACCCGAGTTCATCTGTAATATTTATAATTTGCAGCATACTTGGAATATTATTTTTCATATGTGCAATAAAAGCTTTCAGAACATTTACTCTCCCTGCAAGACATAGAATATACAAAAAACTTGCAAAATATGGGGACGCAGACACTTTAGCTCAGAGTATCGACAGAGATTTATCTCAATATCCTGTACAAAATTTTGGTAAGGTTATATACACTAAGTCTTGGATAATAGCCCCTTATGCTCTAAGCTTGAAAATAGCTAAAATGGAAGATGTACTTTGGGCTTACAAAAAAATAATTAAAAAATCTATAAATTTCATTCCTGCCGGAAAGAGCTACGAACTAGATCTTTGTTGTTATGATAAATCTATTGTAAGAATAAATATGAAAGAAAGCTTAGTAAATTCATTACTAATGGCTATTAAAGAAGATTGTCCTTGGGTTATTCTAGGCTATAATGCAGAAATCAAAAAGATGTGGAAATCTAGATTTGATGAAATCATAAAATATGCGGCTGATAAAAAAAACACTCCAGTAGAATAATAAAAATAGCTATCCAAAATAAATGAATTTTATTTTGGATAGCTATTTCAAATTAATTATAATATGGTAAACTTGTCTAGAGGTTTTACTCTTAAAAATGCATGTCCTCTTATATTTTCTATAGGAACGGGTCCAAAGTTTCTGCTGTCATTGCTTCTATCTCTATTATCTCCCATAACAAACACATAGTTTTTAGGCACAGTATATACATAATCCTCTGTTATAAAATTACCGTAGTTGGTCTCCATATCCTGGGACAGATAATCTTCTTTTATCTGCTTTCCGTCCACCAAGACCCTTCCATTTTTTATCTCTACTGTGTCACCGCTCAACGCTATAATTCTTTTTATATATACGCTGTACTTATCATTAGGAGGAGTAAATATAATAATTTGCCCTTTACTAAAACTCTTTAATGCATCACTTATTTTTTCTACAAAAACCACATCTTTATCATTGAGAGTTGGATACATGGAAATTCCGTCCACATCCGCTCTTTCCAATAGATATGTCCTTATAATAAAAGCGCATATTACACATATTAATATAAAAAACAAATTACTTTTTAAAAACTTCCTAGCACCTTTTTTCTTATTAGTATTATTTAATACTGTCTCATTTTCACAAATCTCATTTTTTCCCTTATCAAATTCCATAACTACACCCACTCACAACATTATACATTTGGTAAATCTATACCATAGAAAATTTCTGTCATCTCTCTGTTCAGCTTAGTAATTATTTCATTTCTCTCTGATGAGCTTAAATCCTCTTCCCTTATTTCAAATAAATAGTTTGGCAAATCCATATCCTTAAGCATCATCTTCGTATGAAATATGTTGGATTGATATATATTCATATCTATTAGATTGTACCTATCTATAGTCTCTTTACAAATAAAATTCTGTATTGAATTTATGTCATGATCTATAAAATGCTTGTGTCCATCCACATCTCGTGTAAAGCCTCTTACTCTATAATCTATTGTTATTATATCGGAGTCAAAACTATCTATAAGATAATTTAATGCTTTTAGCGGTGATATCTTTCCGCAGGTGGAAACATCTATATCTACTCTAAATGTACTTATATTATTTTGAGGATGACTTTCAGGATAAGTGTGCACCGTAACATGGCTTTTATCCAAGTGCGCAACTATATTCTCCCTGATCGGTGTAAGTAATCCTCTATTACAGGAAGGATCTAATAGATACAGAGGTACTTCCTCTTCAGATATAAGCAGTGTAACACTAGCTCCCTGCGGATCATAATCCTGCTTTGCTATGTTAAGTACATTCGCTCCGATAGTTTTTGTTACATTGCTTAATATGTTAGTTAATCTTTCAGAATTATATTGTTCATCTATATATTCTATGTATTTTTTTCTATCTTCATCAGTCTCTGTATAGCAAATGTCATATATATTAAAGCTCAAAGATTTAGTAAGATTATTAAAACCATATAGTTTTATTTTATTCGATTCTTCTTTCCCCAATTCATACTAGCCTCTCTTTCAAAATTTACACTATAATAAATATAGCTTTCAACATAGATAAAATATCATACGGCAATATTTTTGTCCACTCCAAATTATACCTTAAACAGAATCAATCCTTTTAGTATTTCTATATATAAAAGAGCCTAATTTAATAATACCATAATACAAGGACATGGAGATATTCCTCCACGTCCTCAATATTTATTACTGTAATTTCAGCCATTATTTTGTGAAGCCTGAACTTTATACCCACAGCTTCATTATATATTTAAAATAAATACCACTTTATATTATATCCAATGGAATCGTTATTATGCTATATATGGCTTAAAATAATTATCTCATTCTGCAACCTTATCCTTCGATTCATTATCAACAACAATCTGGTGAATTTCTTTATCTGATAGTTCCTTAAATTTCTTACTGATTATCTTTTCTTCTATTATTATATAGGCTATTACTCCTAGAAAAATTGCGAATTCAAATACTGCATATTTAATTTTGAACATAAATCCAACATACATGCAATAAAATAGTAAAAAGATAGATCCAAATATTATCATTGCCATGGAACTATTGTTTACTTTATATATCATCTTTTTATTTTTAGTTTTGCGTATAGTTATAATATCAGAAAAGTTTACTCCGTTTTTTCTAAAAGTATATATAGTAAAAATTAGTGTAAGCAGCATTAAAACAATAAGCACATGGGCAAAATGTCTCTCGCTTGGAAAACCTATTTTATATATTATATCCCCAACCATAGCTAAAGTAAAAGCTAATGCCTTTATGACTCCATTTTTGCTGAACTCTTTCCTGATTCTCTCATCCCTGTATATGCTATCCATCTCGCACCTCCCTGTATTGGTTATTTTACTCAGTCCAATACTTAAGTGTTCCTAATGTTTTTTAAGTTTTTATAATTGAATTACTATCAATTATAAATATTGTTTTTATTTTCCATGATTCCATCAAATTTATAGTTTGTCTTATAAACCCAACAGCATATGAAAGCTGCTCCTATGGGTAAGTCCCTTTTCAACTCTAGCAACTTTTATTTTGCTTACTGCCATTTCACACCACCTTATGCTTATTTTACAAACTATTCTATCCCTATAGTAATTTATATATTACATTTTGTAAACACCGATTTTCTTTTTATATATTAGGTTCTGCCTTAAATCAGTGTTGATTTTTGCACAAATTTAAAATATTCCTTTAAAACATAACCATATATTAAAGTATTGACAATATATTAAGCATTAATCTGTTCATTATGGAAATTAATCAATAATTTATTTTAGCTTCTAAAATCATGAAAATTGATGCATAAAATTCACTCTGCTATTATGCCAAGCATCTGGGGGCTTGGCGGAGGTTCTAAAGTAGAGCATCTAATATGTAAAACCTGCGGTGTTATTCTGCTAAGCAAGGTTGTTAATCCTAATATATTTAAGTCAATTAATACTAAATAATTTAATATTATTATGAAATTTCGACTAAAAAAGCGTGAAAAACAATAATCTTCTAAAATAAATAGTCACGTTTTATTAGTTTAATACTAATAGAACATGACTTCTTCAATTTTGTTAGATAATTATTGTATTCTTTATTCTGCTTTTGTTTTAAATCAGTATTGATTTTTACACTGATTTAAAACTTGGCTTTTACTTTAAATTCAATTTAGCTAATGCATCTGCCAAGGCAGAATTCATAGGTTCTTCCTGATCCTTTTTCTGCTGTTCTCTCATGAATCTTGCAACATCCTTCTTAGAAAGCTTATCGCTATCTTTTTTCTTTCTCTCCTGAAAAGCAGAAAGTTTTTCTCTGTAACCGCAGGCGCATACAAATATCTGTGCTTCCCCTTCTCCTCTAAGCTCCAGCTTCTTATGGCACTCAGGGCATCTTGCATTGGAAACTCTAGATAGAGTTTTCCTATAGCCGCATTCTCTATCCTGGCAAACCAGCATCTTGCCGTGCTTACCGTTAACCTCCAGCATGTATTTACCACAGTTAGGGCATTTGCTTCCTGTTAGATTATCGTGTCTGAACTTATCATGGCTATTCTTTATATCGCCCACTACTTCCTGAGCATAATTTCTCATATCATTAATGAATATATTTTTATTAAGCTTGCCTTTTGATATTAGCGAAAGCTTCTGTTCCCACTCAGCGGTTAAAGCTGGGGATTTTAAATCTTCAGGGACTAACTCTAAAAGCTGTTTTCCTTTTGAAGTTATAAATATGTCCTTACCTTTTTTTTCTAGTAAAAAGCTGTTAAATAGCTTTTCTATAATATCGGCTCTGGTAGCTACGGTACCTATCCCTCCAACTTCTCCTAAGGTTTTTGCCAAATCTTTGCTGGTCTCTCCCATATACTTTACTGGATTTTCCATAGCCGATAGAAGAGTTGCTTCGTTAAAAGGAGCTGGCGGCTTAGTCTCTCCAGAAGTCTGAGTTAGACCTGTCACCTTTAGCTTATCACCCTTATTAATTTGAGGAAGCCTTTGATCTGAAAGCTCTTCCCTTGAATCTTCTTCCTCATATTTATTTTCATACACTTCCTTCCAGCCTTCTTTAATAACTACCTTACCTTTAGCTATAAAGTTCTCTCCGCCTATATTAGCTCTTATGGTAGTTTGCTCATATTCGAAAGGAGGATATAAAACCGCAAAGAATCTCTTCACTACCAAGTCATATATTTTTCTTTCCTTGTCGCTTAGAGAAGATATATTAACTCTCTGCTCTGTAGGAATTATAGCATGATGATCCGACACCTTGCTGTTATCCACAAAGCTTTTACTTGCCTTTATTTCAGAGTTCATAAGCTTAAGTCCAAATTTTGAATAAGGACCTACTCCAGAGGCTTTTATTCTATCTTTTAAAGTATCCACTATGTCTGAAGAAAGGTACCTTGAATCTGTTCTTGGATAAGTAAGCACCTTGTGACTCTCATACAGCCTCTGCATTAAAGACAAAGTTTCTTTAGCAGAATATCCAAATAGCTTATTGGCATCTCTTTGAAGTTCTGTTAAATCATAAAGCTGTGGAGAATAACTCTTCTTATGAGCTTTTTCCACCTCCACCACTTCAGCATTTTGTCCTTTAATACTTTTTATTATGTTATCGCTTTTTTCCTTATCAAAGGTTTTTATATCCTTGGACTTAGCATCCTGCCAAGAGAATTTTACTCCATTGCATAAAGCGCTTATACCATAATAGTTTTTAGGTTTAAAGTTTTTTATTTCCTGTTCTCTTGAAGCTATCATAGCCAAAGTAGGAGTTTGAACTCTTCCACAGGAAAGCTGGGCATTAAACTTGCAAGTTAAAGCTCTTGTAGCGTTTATTCCTACAACCTAAGTACCTATTTTTATTTTCATAAAACCTGATATCATAGTATAAATCCTGGTGTTTAAGGTTTTATTAAATTTATTTTAACAAAACCACATGATGATGCTTAGCTTTTTCGAAAACACTAGTATTAATAATTACCTATACCTTTAATAAAGCAAAACAATTAATATTGATTTTTCTATACTATAAATATATAATAGCTTTCATCTATATACAATACGCAGGCTTAAATAATACTTTTATTCTTAGTAATTGTCACATCCATAAAGAAGGAACATTTTAAGTGATTAAAACTGCATATATTAATAGGTATCCTCAAATCAAGTAATACTTTTATGCAAAAAAAGCTAAAATATAATAACACTATAATAGTTTCTACATACGAAATCTTAAAAGAACTTACTGATTCTTTTTCATTATCTCCAAGTACAAATGATTCGATAATTACTATTGTAAAACATAACTTATGCCCAATTTTAATTCCAATATTGACGAATTTGAAAAAGGCTTTAGCAAAGTACTGCATGCGGAAAAATCTTATATCTATAATTATCATAGATTGAAATTAATTAAAATAGCCACTCTCCCACCTTTGGTATAAAAAGCACTCAGCAATACTTAATTTTTCTTTTTATCAATTTATATCTTATATTTATCTTTCTGCAAAACTTCATAATATCTTCACATTTTCTTGTTATTATTTGGGTATAAAGTTATTTGGAGGAAATTATTATGAATATGACTCATTACATGTCATTATTAACTGATAATCAGCCTTGGAATCTGATTATTTTTATGGCCGTTCCTGTAATATGTGCTGAGACTCTTACAATAACAGAGTTCTTTATCATATTTAACAGGATAAAGAGTGGTGGTATTCGAACTTTGAACAAAGTCGTTGCCATTTTCGACGGTTTTTATTTTACTGTAATTTTCATTTATCTTTTTACAACAGCAGTAATACCATTAACTCAAACAAGTGGTTGGCATACATGGGTAGATGTAGTCGCAGTCGGGTTCTATTTAAGTGGCGTTTTTTTTCTATTACCATTAGCGTTGTTAGAATTAGGTTTAATATTCAAAAATAAATCTGATGATGAAAAGATGAAAACACACTTTATACTAGTAGGAGGATTTCTTGTAGTTGCTCACGTTGCTATGATTTTCGGTATGGTTAATCCTGAAATTTTCAGCAATATGTCAAGTATGCAGTAAAAAACCGGTATAAACCGGTTTTTTATTAAATATTTTATCTGTTCAGTTTCCTCTTCTTTATATCACATTTACCACAGCCACAGTCTCCATTTTTTGCTTTTTTAAAATTCTTCAAAAATAGACTGCCTGCAGAACCTACAATAATAATTGCTATTACAATTTCCATATAAATACCTCCTAATTTACTAAATTATATACTTAATGTATCTAAAAATTATCTCAGACCATCTATTAATTTTGCTGTTATCATTATATGAAATCTTATCTCAACATATATTCCTTTATTATATATAAACTAATATCCAATGTATCTCGTACAAAATTTACAATCCGAAAATAAATATTAATACTACTAATAATAATTTGGCCTTTGGTGTTAAGCTTTAAGTTTTATAATCAAATTTTCTATGCTATCATCATAGATAAACTCTTCTTCCATCTTCACAAAAACCTTGCTATGGCAACACTCACATCTTTCCAAACATTCTTAAGCTATATACTGAATATTGTTTTCAGATACTGCGGATGTTAATTTATCATAGCAATATGCACTTACATACTTTTATCATAAAATCGCCTCCTCATATGCTAATATGTATATAATAAACCAACCTTCAATTTACTAAATTTTGAATTGCTTTATCATACTGCTCAATTCATCTGCTAATACAGTCTGCTTTTGGGCATATTTAGCCAATTCTTCTATAGCAATATCTGTTTCATTCACGCTATTTAAAATGCCTTCCGTATTTGAAGCTGATTTTTGTGCTGTAGTTGATACATTCCCAACAGAAATATTTGTTTGTTCTATTGAATTTAATATCTGTAATACACCACTAGAAATTTCCCGTGACATAGTTTTTATAAGCTCCGCATCCTGCTCATATTTTTCAGCAGTTTCTAGGAATATTTCATAATCTGGGTTTACATTATAATCTATGAATTCAAGTATTTCTTCGGTATTTTTAGATAAATTATAAAAGGCTCCCTTAACTTGAGTTATCACTCTTTGTATATTTAAAACATTACTCTCTGCCTGCTCAGCAAGCTTACGTATCTCATCTGCAACCACAGCAAAACCTTTTCCAGCATCTCCTGCTCTTGCTGATTCTATAGCTGCATTCAATGCCAAAAGATTTGTTTGTGAAGCTATACTAGCTATAGAATCAGTCAAAATACTAATTTTCTCAACTACCTTCCCATCTTCTACTGCTTTTAGGATGTTTGATTGTTTTTCTTCGTATATTTTCTTTGATATGTCAATGGCTTTAAGGGCTTTATCTTTAATTTTAGTTGCACGTATTTCTATACTATTTGAAGCTTTATCTCCATCCTCAGCCTTGGCCGACAGAACCGTGGAATTTGCAGTTATTTCCTGTATTGATGAATTAACTTCTTGCGATGTTACGCTTAAGCCCTCAGTTCCAGATGCTATTTCCTTTGTTGCAGCATTAATACTCATCATCTTAGCCGTAATCTCCTCTAAAGATTCCGAAATCTGTTCGCTGGAACTATTTACATTATTCACACTTGATATAATTGCAGATATTAAATCACGAGTATTTTCAACTGCTCGATTTAAAGCTTCAGAAAGTTTTCCGATTTCATCATTTCCATAAACCTCAATTCGTTTTGTTAAATCCCCCTTTGCAACAACATCTGCAAATTTTACAACCTTATTAATTCCCTTTGATAATGCTTCAGAAATTAAAATTCCTAAAATTATAGCTATTATAAAACCAAGAATTACAATTATGATCATAGTATTGAATGCTTCTTTTGATATTGAATTATTTTTTTTATTAGCTTCTTGCGCCTCCTTCATATTTAAACTAACTAGATTATTAATGCTATTAAAAGTTTTTTGCCTAGCCTCTAGTATCATTGGAAAATATATTTTTGCTTCATCATATTTGTTTAAATCTATCAAATCCATAAAATTTTTGCGCGCCATCATATACCCTTCATGATTTTTATTGAAATCAGCTAATAAATTCTTTTCTTCTCCTGTTCCAGTAGTATTTTTAAATTCTTCTGACAAAGACATATCTTCTTCAGTCAACTTATTAATCTCCTCTTCTAATTGTTTTTTCTGTGTAGAATCAGTAGTAGTTAAAAGTGATATTAAGTCGGAATGGATTTGGAGAAAGTTTTCTTTTAGGCTATCTATTTTACTTACATGAAGCAAATTATCTTCATACATAGAATTAGAGTTTTTATCCATTTTTTTAATTTGTATTATTCCTATAATGCCCACAGTAGCCATTATAACAGAAATAATTAAAAAGCAACTTATAAGTTTTTGTGCAATTCTTAAATTTTTAAATAATTTCATTTTATTACCTCCAAATTAACTATCATATATTTTATAGCATTCTTTTGAAGATAGTATGAAGAAAGTTTCTATTTACAAGAATTAATTCCATAGATAGATTCTTCTCCCTATGTTTTTAATTTACTTTGAATTATAATTAATAATAAATTTAGCTATTGAAGGGTGAGTGGGATTATGAATAACTACTTTAAAATACTTGTTGCTGATGATGAGCAGAATATTCTAGATGTGGTAAGTGCATACTTAAAAAAAGAAAATTTTCAGATTGCTACTGCATCTGATGGAGAAGAAGCAATCTGAATATTTAATAAACAGGAAATTCATCTTATTGTTTTAGATCTTATGCTCCCTAAGATGTCTGGAGAAGAAGTTTGCCGCAGAATAAGGTCTGGTTCCGAGGTACCTATAATTATGCTTACTGCAAAGGTTGATGAAGAAGAAAAGATTGAGGGAATATCAATAGGTGCTGATGATTATCTAACCAAACCCTTTAGTGTACGTGAGCTCTTGGTAAGGATAAGGGCCTTACTTAGAAGATCCTACAGAGATATGTCTCCACTTGCGGATATCCTAACCTTTAATGGTGGAGATTTAGAAGTTGACATTAAAAAAATGCTTGTGAAAAAACAGGGACAAATTGTTAGTCTAACATCAAATGAGTTTAAAGTATTAAAGATTATGCTCTCAAATCCAAGTCAAGTATTAACACGTGAACAGCTAGTTGAAAAAGCTTTTGGCATGAATTATGAAGGTTTCGATAGAACAGTAGATACCTACATAAAAAATATTCGTCAAAAAATTGAAAGCGACCCCAAACATCCAATTTACTTAATAACCATTTATGGAGCTGGGTATAAATTCATGTCAAGCTCAGATGAGGTAAAAAAATGAAAATATCTTTAACAAAGAAACTGTCTATTGGCTTTCTTTTAACAATTTTAACTTCAATTATTTTAACAAGTTTTATATCAAATTATGAAGTAGGTAGAGAATTTAATAAATATTTAGTAGATGAGCATAAAGTAAAAATAAATAACATTATAAATCTTATAGAAGATTTATACAAAAACGGCAATAGTCTTTTAACAATTAACACTGATGAAATACAAAGATATGCTCAGATGCAGCTACTATATGTAGAAATACAAGACAGTACTGGCAAAACAGTGTATTCTTCTGGTAGTGATTATTTACAGGACAAAAATATGATGGGAAATATGATGAGCTCAATGATGCACAATTTTTCTGGTATTAACCCAGGCGAATATACTGAAAATAAATACCCACTAATTATAAATAATGAAAATATAGGGAAAGTCATTATAGGTTATTATGGGACCTCCTATATGACTTCTGGTTCCATTACCTTTATTAGAACATTGAATCAATCACTCATTTTGTCAGCCCTCGCAGCTCTTCTGTTCGGTTTGATAATCAGTATCATATTTTCTAGGCAATTTTCAAAGCCTTTAGTTAAAATAACTGAAACAGCAAACAAAATGAGAGATGGGAATCTAAATGTCCGAGTTAACACAAATTCAAATACTAAGGAAATATCTCAACTCTCTAATTCTATAAACTACTTAGCTGAAAGTTTAAACAAGCAGGATATGCTTAGGAAAAGGCTATCCTCCGATATGGCTCATGAACTTAGAACGCCTCTTACAACACTCAAGACTCATATTGAAGCCTTCATGGATGGTGTTTGGGAGCCTACCCATGAAAGATTTGAAGTTTTTTATGAAGAAATTGAAAGACTGACTAAAATGGTTGATAATCTCCGCAATCTCCACAAGTTAGAGCAAAGTAATGTTAATTTAAATAGGACAGAGTTTGATATTTCAGATGAGCTCGAAAAACTTATTGATACGTTTAGGCCCATGTACATCAAAGCGCATTATAGATTAAACAGCAATATTGCTCCAAATATATTTGCAAATATGGATAAAGATAAATTTAAGCAAATAATGACTAACCTTCTATCAAACTCCTACAAAAGCTTAAAGCCAAATGGATTAGCAGAGGTTATATTACTAAAAGAGAAACAGAAACTCATAATTAAGGTTATTGATAACGGTATTGGCATACCTGAAAAAGACTTACCTTATATTTTTGAACGTTTTTATAGAAGTGATCTGTCCCGCAGTAAAGATACTGGTGGTTCAGGTATAGGTCTTACCATAACCAAATCCTTTGTAGAAGCCCACGGAGGTAAAATATTTGTTGAAAGTAAAGTAAATAAAGGAACAGCATTTACAATTGAGCTGCCAAGTATATAGATACTTTCATCAAAAATAATTATTGAATCTATATTTTATCTTCATAAAATCATCATATAAAATTTATATAATATACCCATGAATTATTTTTTAGGAGGAATCTTATGGGTATTCGCAGAGAGAAAATAAAGGTTTACGATATGACCTGTTCATCCTGTGAAAACAGAGTTGAAAGGGCTGTAAAAAAGCTAAGTGGTGTATCAAATGCCATTGCTAGCTATAGCAGCCAATCTGCTGTAATTGAATATGATGATGAATTGTGTAACATTAGCAAGATTAAAGAGGCTATAAAAAAAGCCGGTTACAGAACTGAAAAGCCTAAGGATTTAAATTTCATAGGTATAGCCGTAGCTGCGGTAGCTGTTATACTGCTTGGTCTTAAAACCAGTGGTTTTGACATGGATTCTAAACTATCTAATGCTTCCTATGCAGTGCTATTTATAGTAGGTATTCTTACATCTTTACACTGTGTGGGAATGTGCGGCGGGATTATGCTTTCACAAACCCTGTCAAAGGAAAGCAAAAGTAAATTTGAAGCTATTAGACCTGCTCTATTATATAATTCGGGAAGAGTTATTTCCTATACTATTCTTGGAGGCATCATTGGAGCTCTTGGCTCGGTTTTCTCACTTTCCATCACTACTAAAGCAGGACTACAAATATTTGCAGGCGCATTTATGATTATTATGGGACTAAACATGGCCGGCTTCAGCGCCTTCAGAAAAATACATATACATTTGCCTAAGGCTATGTGTAAAGTTAAAACTAAGTCACATTCTTCATTTATTGTTGGACTTTTAAATGGACTTATGCCCTGTGGTCCTCTTCAAACAATGCAGCTCTATGCTCTTGGAACAGGAAGCATTGCAAAAGGTGCATTGTCCATGTTTGTTTTCTCCTTAGGAACCGTTCCTCTTATGTTAGTTTTCGGTTCATTATCAGGTCTACTGAGTAAAGGTTATACTAAAAGTATATTGAAATTCAGTGGTGTTTTAATTATTGTTCTTGGGCTCATAATGGGAAATAGAGGTTTTACCCTCATGGGTTATAACCTTAATCCTGTAAAAGCAATCGCTAATAGTTCATCAACCTTATTAGGTGGAAATTCAAGTAAAGCAACAGACTCTAATATAAAAAAAGCAGTTATCAAGGATGGTATTCAGACAATTACTATGACAGCCAACAACAACGGATATACACCTAATGCATTTTATGTCCAAAAGGGCATACCTGTAAAATGGATAATAAATGGTGAGCAACTTAATTCTTGTAATGATGGACTGATTGTCCCATCACTGAATATTGATATGAAACTTAAAAAGGGAGAAAATGTTGTAAAAGAATTTACTCCTGGAGATAAGGATATAAACTTTAGCTGCTGGATGGGAATGATAAGCGGTATAATAAAAGTAACAGATAATCTTAATTCTGTGGATACTTCCAAGGCTGACCCGTCAATTCCAGCACCAAGTACAGGTCCTAGCTGCTGTGCCGCACCTATCAATGATGACGGTTCTTCTACAAATAGTGGGTCCACAGCTCAAAATTCTCAAAGCATATATGGAAGCGACATAACAAAGGTTCCAACCTCTACTTTGGTTAATAAAGCCGCTGTTTCAGGTAATACTCAAACTTCTAATTTTAAAGGAATTGGTTATGAACTTAAGCCTCTAATTGTAGTTGGGCAGATAAACATTAATACAAAAGTTATTCTTGATTTAACCCAATTTAATAACCCCGAAGGGCAATATTCTATTATAGATACAGAAACCAGAAAAGAAGTTGCTTCGTTTACAGGCAAAAAAGGAATAAATGAAGTTGATTTTATACCACAAAAGTCCATACCATTTGCTATAGTTAAAAACAATTCAGTTATGGGTGTTCTTGAAGTGGTTGATGATTTGAACAAAGCAGATTTAGAAGCAATAAGAAGTAAATATATTAATTAGCTAGACTTAATATTATAAAAGCAGCATAATTCAGTTTGAATTTAGGCTGCTTTTATAATTGATAATTATATTATATATCGCTATAAATTATATTTAGTTATAAATAGTTATTAATTTTTTTAACTAAGTTCTTATCTTCATAATATTTACACATTATTTCATTATAATTAACTATGGTTATTGGGGGTGTTCGGTATGATTGCTTTATATTTATTCTAAATTATTATGTAAAAGTGCATTAGATTAGTAACTTGCATAACACATATTACACATTTTAAATAAATAATAAAAAGAACTGCGGAGGATAGATGAAATTAACAACTAATATAATTAAAATTGCAGTAACAGTTGCATTAGTAATGTCAGTAGGTACAACTGTATTGGCTGCTCCAACTGAGGATTCTCTTAACCAACAGAAAAAGCAGTTGGAGAATCAAAAAAATAAAAATACTCAGGATATGCAGCAAAGTCAATTAAATGTAGAAAGTGCTGAAAATAATATTAAGAATATCAATATTCAAATTGATTCATTGGATTCCAAAATCGGAGATCTTAATAAAATCATTTCAGACACAAATAACAAAATATCTCTAAAAGAAGCTGATATTGAGATTACTCAGAAAAACGTAGATACAACTGAAGCTGATATTGAAAATGAACAAAAATTATTAAATAAAAGAATGCGTTTTATGTATAAAGAAGGATACTCAAATTATATAAGTATTTTAATATCCTCAAAAAATTTCAGTGACTTATTAACTAAAGCTGAGGCTATTGCTTCAATAATTAATTATGATAAAAAGGTTATAAAAGATTTTACAGATAAAAAAGAAAAACTAAATGAAGCAAAAAACACATTAAATAAAGATAAAAATGAACTAATAGCATTTAAACAAAGCAATGTAAGTAAATTAACCGAGCTTCAGAGTAATATGAAAAATCTAAAGCAATTAGAATCAGATGTTAAAAATAAACAAGCTTATTATATGAGTCAAATAAGTGATTATAAAACTAAAATAGACGCTGAAAATAAACAAGTTCAAGATACAATCAAACAACTAAACGAATTAGCTCTCGTCCAAAATGCCCAGATCAAAGTTCAGACAAGCGATACTAAAATAAATGTACCCACTGCAGCAAATGCAATAATAGCCTATGCCTATAATTTCTTAGGAAACCCTTATGTATGGGGAGCTGAAGGTGAAATTTTTACTCAAGCAGATATAGACATGTATAGAAATACTGACCATGATTTAAGGGGCATGGAAAAATTATTAGGCAAGCAAGCTTTTGATTGTTCCGGTTTCACCCAATATGTATATGCTCATTTTGGAATAAACATAGGTAGAACTACTTATGACCAAATAAATGATGGAACTTCCGTAAATAGAGATAACCTTAAACCTGGAGACTTAATTTTCTTTGGAACACCTGATAATCCTAACCACGTTGGCATATATTTAGGAAATAATTCATTCATAGAAGCTCCATATAGCGGAAGTGTAGTAAGAATATCTGCTCTAAACAATTCATATGATTATTTGACTGCTAAGAGAATCTTAAATTAAAAATCTCAAGTATAAATCAATTGAAACACAGAACAAACTGTGGCACAGCTTATACTACTTGATTAATAATGCAAAAATACCTTCTATCGTGATTTTAATTCTACGTTAGAAGGTATTTTGCTTCAATGTTTTTTTACTGTTCCATTCATAATCCATGTATGCTTTCTTATATTCAAAATTTGTATATTGTAAATTTACTCTATAGGCTTTTTAATATCAACAATTTCTTTTTCATTGTCATCAGAGCAACAACTTTCCTTTTTGTTGCCTCTCATCATCATTGGCATCATTAAAATCATCATTAATGGGCACAAGAATGGAGCTATCTTTCTTAGTACTTCTGCAAAACCAGGGCTTAGACTTGCTATAAATGGTAACATAAATAATATTACAATTGGTAGACCACAACAAATAACCATATGAAGTAAATGCTTATTGAAACCATGCTTATGATTTGACCTATTTTCATTACCTGTATTGTGACAACTCATATTAACTCCTCCAAAATATTAAAATAATAAATTTTTCTATTATATTTATATTTTAACGTACTGTTATAAAGATTTTATGAAGAATAGAATTGCTTTTCAGCGATGATTTATACTCTTATCTAATAATGAAATGTCAGACATGATCTATTTAACTTCATCTGTTATTATTGCTATGCGTCTTTGCTTTACAAAAGTTTTAATTACAGGTTCAATTTATACTTATCTCCATCATTTAATGATAATCTTAACTGAAAGTTCCATCAGTGAATTCTCTCACAATAAAAGAGTATAAACTTAAAATTATAAAAGTTATAAACAGCGGTATTCTATTCAAATCTTTCACTCAATCTCAAAAAAAGCTGCTTATAAACAGATGAAACCCAAGCTTTAAGTTTAGGTTTCATCTGCAATTATCATTTTTTATTTTCAAGAAGCTGGACATAACTTTTCATTTGTGCTAAGTTCATGGCTCCAGTATGTGAGGTTACAAGATTTCCATCCTTATCTATAAAGAACCAAGACGGTATAGCTGCTATATTGTAAGTTGCACCTACTTCCTGACTTGTATCCAATAGAATGTTAAAATTATATTTGTTCTTATCTATAAATAACTTTACAGTATCTTTATCTTCTCCAAGGTTAACTGCCAGAATAACCACATCTGTTCCCTTTGTCTCCTGATACAATTTTTCTATATCAGGCATTTCCGCTTTACAGGGCGGGCACCAACTTGCCCAAAAATTAAGCAATACGTTTTTACCTTTAAGACTACTCAATGAAATATCTTTTCCATATAAGTCTTTAAGTTTAAAATCTTGTGCCTTCTTTAATGCATCTTTACTTACATTAATTAAACCTGTTTCATTATCTGTATTTGCATTACCTTGTGCCTGTGAACTTCCATTTAAAGAGGATGTTGAACTGTTAGCATTATCTTTATTATATTCTCTTACAGTATAGAATGCTCCAATCACAAGAATTATTGCTATTACTGCTAGTGCTATTCCTTTTCTCATATTTATTTCCCCCATTAGTAGAAATTTAAAAATTTTAGATAGCCACTAAGTATATTAATTTTATTCGTAAATACCATAACTCCCATAATCAATATTAAAACACCACTAAATATCGAAACTATAGGTATAAATCTTGAGTATCTTCTAATGCATACTGTAAGTGATTCTACAGCTATGGCAGAAAGTATAAACGGAATTGCTAAACCTAATGAATAAAAAATTAGCAGTAGTATTCCCTTATTTACTGTATCCATATTACCAGCGTAGATTAATATTGAAGAAAGAATGGGACCAACGCACGGTGTCCATCCTCCTGCAAAAGCCATTCCCATGGCTATTGGATTAAAATCATCCGCCGTTATGCTAAACTTAAAAAATCTTTTTTCCCTATAAAATAATTTAATCTTAAATAACCCAATTGTATGAAGACCAAATAAAAATATTAATGCTCCTCCAACTTTTCTTAACCAATGCTGATTAACAAGTAGCACTTTCCCTAAAAAAGTTACAGTGGCCCCCATTAATATGAATATTATAGAAAATCCTAAAACAAACCCAAATGCCTTATTTAAAGTTCGTTTCTTCTTATCACAACTCCCTGTTTCAGACAAGGCCGATTCTGTCAAATAACTTATATATGCGGGAATAAGGGGCAGGACACAAGGAGACAAAAATGAAAGCAAACCAGCAGAAAACGCTACTATAAACGATACATTGTTCAAAATTTCACCTCCTTCTTGAAAAGCCTCAAATATTATATTTAATCGGTTTGCTAAACAAAAAAATAGATGACTGTATCTATCAAACCCAATAATACAAGCATTACACCACCTATTGTTCTAACTGATTTCTCTACTTTTCTAACAGATTTTATTACAATTTCGCTTTTCACCTTAAATAGGATTACTATTAGAATAATAAGGAACATTGGAGTCAATGTTCCAAATGCAAATATTGCTGGAAAAATTATACCCATGGAAGATTTAAGACTTAACGGAATAACTAATCCAAAAAATAACCAGAACAAAGTAGGGCAAAATGCAAAAGAGAAGAAAACCCCCAGCGTAAATGATTGATTAAAAATATTTAATTTTAATGAAGTACTATCAAGCCTATTAACTAACTTTTGGCCTATAGAAATTTTAAAACTTATAAGCTCTAATATGTTCAATCCCACTATTATAATAAGAGGACCTGCCAATTTTCTTGCTAAACTAAAAAAGATTATAAACTTCTGCTGGAAATTGATTTTTAATACTACGATAACTAGACCATATAATAAAAAAACTAATACTTTCCCACATATATACCATATAGTGCTACTAAAAAGCTTTTTCTTATCTGAGCCTTTATTTGTAAGATATCCTATTGCACCAACATTTGTTGTAAGTTGACATGGTGCGGTGGCCCCTAACAATCCTATGAAATATGCTGTTAAAATTGGAATATTTATTTTCCTTGCATAGCTCATTATAGGCGAACTTAATTCTGAGTTAAATATGCTAAGCAATTTATATATCTCTAATACTAGCTCTCTAATATTGGCACCTCCATTGATAATAAATCTCAATATTTTTATTATAATTTATAATTATGAAGATATTATGTAGGTTTATCTAAGCATATAACTTTTAATAAATTATCAATATTGGGTTTGGTAAGAAGAGTTTATAAGTTCTCTTATATTGATTATGAAGCATCGAGTATTTAAATGACATGCCATGTACGATTTGAATTTCGCTGCTTTATCCTTTTACATCGTTTGAACAGAATTAGATGTTTTCAGTTTCTTGATTTACTACAAATTCGTATTTATCATTAGGCTTTACATATAACTTTCTTTAATTGTTTGCTAATTATCTGCATTTCTGAGCATAAAAAAGATAAGGTCTCTTTTTTATAACCTTATCTTCTTAAATACTACTCTACTTTAATTTGTCCCATCATTCCTGCTTCTTCATGCTCTAATATGTGACAATGATACATGAAAATCCCTTTGTTATTAAACTGAACAATTATACTTACTTTCTCATTTGGTTTTATATAGACTGTATCCTTCCAACCTTTTTCCTCTGTATCTGGCTCTTTTCCATCTCTAGATAGTATTTGAAATTGTACACCATGGATATGAAATGGATGACCCATATTATGCATCATTGAACCTTCACTTGTTATATTCCATATTTCAGTATCACCTTGCTTTATAGTTTCATCTATTCTACTCATATTAAATTTTTCACCATTTATTGATACCATGTTGCCCATTCCCTGAAGTTTGAAATTTCTAACTTTAGTAACTTGTGCTTCTGAAATCTTATTAACCCTTGTCAAAGTGCTGGGTATTTCAGTTGTATCTTTCCCATCTTCATTTACATAAAAAGTTAGTATTTCTGATTTATCGCTCATAAGTGATAACTTAGTTCCTTTATCATATTTAGAAAAATCAATAATTATCTCAGCTCTCTCACCAGGGGCTAATAAAATACTTTTTTGGTTTACTGGACTTTCTAATAATCCTCCATCAGATGCTATTTGATAAAAAGAAGCTCTATTATCTAGTCTTAAATTAAAGTTACTTGAATTAGATCCATTTACTATTCTAAATCTAATCTTAACTCTTTTCACATCTAAATTTGGTTTTATTGCCCCATTTACTATGATATTATCTCCAGTTGCTCCATCCATAAAATTAGTATCATATTTGAAGCTTCCATTTTTATTAAAGCTTCTATCCTGAATTACTAATGGAATATCATTTACTCCGTAATCCTTAGGAATATTCAAACTCTTTGATACTTCATCATCTACATAGAATAATCCCGCTAATCCGTTATATACCTGTGTAGCAGTACTTCCACTAAAATGTGGATGATACCACAATGTCGCTGCCTGTTGATTAATAGTAAAACTAGGATTCCAAGTTGTTCCTGCCTGTATAGCCTGATCTGGTCCTCCATCATTTTCCCCGTTTATCTCTAGACCATGCCAGTGTACTGTTGTTGCTTCTCCTAATTTATTATTTACATGAATATTTACTTTATCTCCACTATTTACTCGTATTACCGGACCAAGAAAGCTTCCATTATAGCCCATAGTCTCAGTTTGAGTGCCTGTTATAAATGATGTCACTCCTCGCTGTGGCTCTAAAGTAAAATCATCTATATTGGGATCAGGATTCTTATCCTCTAAAAGCTCAGGAATAGGAAGACTGCTATTGATTATAGCATCTTTATTCATATAACCTATTTTACTACTGTTCATCTCATGATTTTTATACATTGGATTTATAAACTTAATATACCCTATCATAGCTAATCCAATGACTATTCCGCTGCCTATTAACATAAACTTTGATTTAATCATTTTAGCCTCCTATACAATTATAATTATTATTTAATAATAATTATAATTGTATTTTATAAAGAAATTATGAAGATATAAAAATTCAAATTTCAATTTAATTAATAAAAAATAGTTATCAACTGATGAAATTCTTTATATACTATTCACAGAAATAATTATTCCTTAATATAAAACAAAATGATTGAAGGCTATAAGATTATTCTTTAATTTTTCTAAAAGTTCACTTTTCCCTATCAACTTGCATCCTAAAATGTAGAAAAATATGGATCATGTAGTGTAGTCAAATATTAAGTGATTTTGATTCAAAATAATACTCATTATATTTTCCTATTGCATGTTATATAATTTATTTTGGAATTACGATAAACACAATATCTTTTATGATAATCTTTCACCTTTTTCATTGCTACTGTATTGCAGATTATCTTCCCATCATTGAATTGTGTATGCTGGCCATCCCTTTTCTTCCGATAGAACCCATTCTCGTAGCCATATCTCCGTAACCGTTATTGTTCATTATATTTATCATTTGATTAAATTGATCATCTGTTAGATTTGCCATAAAATTATACATATCATCATAATTTCTGCTCTTCATAGCTTTAGCGGCATCATTAAAGCCATTTTTTCTCATTAATTCAATCATTTGATTATAGTTAGCATTATTAATACTCTTATTATTTTTAAACATCATACCTTCTACAAAGTTAACGCCATTTAACCGGTTATTTTCTTCAGCATATACTATGGTTACTGTACCTAATATTAATATTACTGATGTCATTATTACTAATACTTTTTTCTTCACTTTTAATTTCTCCTTTTCTAATCAACTTGTTTCTATAAGCATATTGTATATAAAAATTATGGAGGAATTGTGGAGATTAAAATTAAGAAAAGAATACTTTTAAATTAATATATCTTCTAGAAATTAAGCAAACAAAGATTATGATATAAATAACAATAGTCTATTAGTCATTTATGGAAATAATTACTTTCTCCTTATTTTCTCCACAATTTCGAGATAAAATACAACTAAAGAAAGGAGAGATAAAATCTATGATGCTTTTACCAATAATATTACTTATTTTTATATTCTTCTATTTAAGTCCTTTTGCCAATAAGAACAATTTAATTGGTGGAATATCTAGTCACCACCATAATAATGCATTAGATATTTTAGATAGAAGATTTGCTAATGGAGAAATAGATGAAGAAGAATATGTAAAGAGAAGATCAATTTTAAAATAATAATTAATTTTATACTTTTATTGCAGAAGCAGCCAAAACTTAATTTGCGCTGCTTTTATAATTTAATATTTAAATATAAAAATAATTAATATTAATAATTAACGCTACTTCTAATCTTATCATTTACTGCTTGTGATCATTACGATTAGTATGATACATATGTGTGACAAGCAGATTAATTATTTTGAATTTATAATCAAAATATTTCTAGGAGATAGCCCAACATCAGTCACACCATCTATATTAGGAATATCAAGTCAATGACAATTTATATTAGTTGATTTTTTAATTTATTGTACACTCTGAACTTCATATAGTTACTAGGGTACACTTAAATAATATGTTCTAGTGTAATAACTATAAAAAGTCACTCAATATTATTTCATTCACTATCTCGATTACTATTAATTTCATCTTCACTTATATAAATAGAACTTAAAAAAAACTATACGTTTTCTATCTAGAACTTATATAATATATTTATACATAAATTATGAATAAGAAAGGAATATAACATTGAATAGTTCAAATTTTAGTGATTTAATACAAATATATAAACAAGACTCCGAATCTGTTTATAATAGTTGGTTTATTGATAATAATACACGTTTAAAAGCTTTTAGAACAATCCGTCGTGGTGTAATTAATACTATTGATTCTATTAAAAATAATACTTTCGGAACAGACTTTAAAGGATCACCATTAGAGTTTGTTTTAAACTGTATTACTGAACAAAAGCAAGTATTTATTGGAGCAGCTCATCCATTTTATTGGAAGCCAAAACTTAGAATACCTGATATCTATGAAAATGAAAATAATAAAATTATTTTTGGACAATTCTTGGAAAATTGTTTATCAACAAACATTGAAGAGAAAATCATAAGAGAAATAATAAAATTGGATGAGTGCAACATAAAAGGCCTTGGACCAGCTGTAGCTAATATTTTATATTTTATTCACCCTACAATTATTCCGCCGTTTAATACAGCCATTCTAAATGGATTCAATGCACTTTTCAATGAAAAAAAGAAACTTGGTTCTTGGTCAGATTACCTATCCATGAGAGAAACTATATTAAAGGTTAATGGAAATTTTATACAGTATCTTTCAAAGGATTTGGGCGCTTTATGTGGTCTTTTATTTGATATCGGTATAGGTAAAATTGCAATTACTGAAAATTGGGAAACTGCATTAAACATTGAAAAGAAAAAACTTGACGCTGTAATTAAGAAACGTCATGATGAAATGGAAAAAGAAATTAAGCAAGAAAATGAACATTTGAAGATGCAATTTTTACTTACTGAGATGGGTAGTAGCTTAGGGTATGATGTCTTTGTGGCAAGTAATGACAGAAATAAAATCATGGATGGCAAAAATTTAAATTTTTTGACTATACCTAATTTACCTAAAATGGGTCTTACATCTGATGTTAGTAAAACAGTTTCATTAATAGATGTAATTTGGTTAAAAAAGAATAGCAATCAAATTGAATGTGCATTTGAAATAGAAAAAAGTACATCTATATATTCTGGCATACTACGTCTTAGCGATTTAGCCACCTCTCTTGGAGATAAAAAATATAACTTTTTCCTTGTAGCTCCTGATTCTAGAGAGAAGGAAATAATAGCTCAACTTGTACGACCATCACTAAGTAATACAAATAATGTTTCTTTCAAATATATACTTTTTTCTGATTTATATAAACACTGCGATAGTATTTGCAAGCTTGGATGTGACTATAATATATTGTTAAAGCTCTCTAAATAATCATTAAAAACCTTAGCTTAAAAAAGAGCCTTTAAAAAATTTACTTAAAGACTCTTTTCTCTTAATTATCCAATATCTTTATTTAAGATTATAGGTTTTCTATTCTAACAACATCATATCCGACTTCGTCTATGGCTGATTTTATTTCCTCGTCAGCTATATCTGATGTTGCTTCAATTATTACTGTCTTAAAATCCAGATTTACATTAACACTAGTTACTCTCTTTAATTCACTTAATGCCTCCTTAACATGGCTAACACAATGTCCACAGCTCATTCCTTCAACTAATATTTTCTTTTTCATTGCTATTCCTCCTAATTTATAAAAGCTATATATTTATTTAATATTTATTAGGTTATAAAGTCATCAGTTATCTTGCTGGCTTAAAGCTCTTTAATCTTAATGCATTTAATAAAACAGATACTGAACTAAAGCTCATAGCTGATGCCGCTATAATAGGATTTAAAAGAGGTCCTCCAAAAACATATAAAATTCCCATAGCTACAGGTATTCCTAAAGTATTGTATCCAAAAGCCCAAAATAAATTTTCTTTGATATTAGTTATTGTCTTCTTACTTAACTGAATTGCTGTGGGTACATCCATAAGATCACTTCTCATAAGAACTATATCAGCTGACTCCATAGCAACGTCTGTACCAGAGCCTATAGCAATACCTATATCTGCTTGAGCTAGAGCTGGAGCATCATTTATGCCATCTCCGACCATACCAACTTTCTTTCCTTCAGATTGAAGTTTCTTAACCTCATTAGCCTTATCTTGTGGAAGAACTTCCGCTAAAATTCTATCTATGCCTACTTGCTTAGCTATTGCCTCAGCAGTTCCTTTATTATCTCCTGTAATCATTACCACTTCTATTCCCATTTTATGAAGTTGATCAATTGCCTTTTTACTATTTTCCTCAACAGTGTCAGCAACTGCGATTATCCCTGCTATTTTTTCATCAATTGCTACGTACATAGGTGTTTTGCCTTCGCTTGCAAAGGTATGTGAAGTTTCCTCTAAATTTTCTAATGAAATATTTCTTTCCATCATAAGTTTTCTATTACCTAGTAGGATATCCTTACCACAAATCTTCACTTCAATTCCATGCCCAGGTATTGCTTTGAAAAAGTCCAACTTTTTAAGTTCTAAATTTTTTTCCTCAGCTTCCCTTACTATAGCTTCTCCAAGTGGGTGTTCAGAGCCTTTTTCTGCACATGCTGCTAGTTGTAATAAATTATCTTCTGATATGCTACCTGCTACAATTACATTTGTAACCTTCGGTTTTCCTTCTGTTATGGTGCCTGTCTTGTCAAATACGATAGTCTTTACTTTGTGAGCAGTTTCTAAAGCTACTCCACTCTTAATCAAAACTCCATATTCTGCTCCTTTACCTGTACCAACCATTATTGCAGTTGGGGTCGCAAGTCCTAAAGCACATGGACAAGCTATTACAAGTACTGATATAAATATAGTAAGTGCAAATATCGCAGTTTCACCTCCAAAGAAATACCATGCTAAGGCTGATAGAACTGCAATGCTCATAACAACTGGAACAAAATAACCTGAAATAATATCCGCTAACTTTGCAATAGGAGCTTTTGAACCTTGAGCATCTTCTACTAATTTTATAATTTGGGCTAATGCCGTGTCTTTACCCACTTTAGTAGCCTTATATTTTATAGAACCATTTTTATTGATACTTGCGCCAATTATCTTGTCGCCAATTATCTTTTCTACAGGTATGCTTTCTCCTGTAAGCATGGATTCATCCACAGAAGTCATTCCTTCAACTACTTCCCCATCAACAGGCATTTTTTCACCAGGCTTAACAAGTATAATGTCTCCTACTTCAACCTCATCTATTGAAATTTCTATTTCTTTTCCGTCTTTTATTATCATTGCGGTCTTAGGAACAAGTCCCATAAGCTTTTTAATAGCTTCAGAAGTCTTTCCTTTTGTTACAGCTTCTAAATATTTGCCTAAGGTTATTAGAGTTATAATTACCCCAGCAGATTCAAAGTATAAATCATTTGTATACTTATTATTACCACTAAAAATCTGTATTATTGCAAATATTCCATATAAAAATGCTGCGGAAGTACCAAGTGCTATTAATGAATCCATATTAGGACTTTTTCTTACTAAAGATTTATAACCAATTCTAAAAAATCTATTTCCTGCAATTATAACTGGTATTACTAAAGCTAGCTGAACTATGCCAAAGTTTTTAGGATTCAGCATAGGATCGATAATTTCTGGAAGACTATATCCAAACCTGTCTCCCAGCATATGTCCCATTGCAATGGCAAGAAGTGGCACTGTAAATACAACTGAAATAATAAACTTCTTCCATAATAATTTTATTTCTTTCTCTTTCTTTTTTCTATCTTCATCAATTGAAACTTCCTTATCCAGGGCTTTATATCCGGCCTGTTCTACAGCCTTTTTTATATCAGAAACCTTAAGCTTTAATGGCTCATAACTTATATTTAAATTTTCCGTTGCAAAATTTACATTAGATTCAATTACGCCATCAAGCTTTCTAGTTACTCTTTCAATGTTTTTGGCACATGCAGCGCAAGTCATCCCTTCTATCTTAAAAGTTTTGCTATTTGCTTCAATTATAGCTTTATAACCTACTTTTTCAACAGCACCTTGTATATCTGATATAGATATTTTTGATTCATCAAAACTTATATTTAGCTTTTCAGTAGCAAAGTTTACATTTGCTTCAACAACACCTTGCAATTTCTTAGAAGCCCTTTCTACAGCTTTTGCACAAGCTACACAAGTCATTCCCTCTATTTTAAAACTTTTTTCCAAGATTTACACCTCTCTTTTATTATTTTCAATTATTGTTTTAATACCTTTTATTCGATGAGTCATTATATTTAAGCTTATTAATTTTTAATTTATTACTTTAACTTTGTTGTATTTTAAATCTCCTATGAATCTATGAAATATTTTTACAACCACTTACACAATATTTTTCCCTTTCCATCCTTTTAATAATCCCATAAACTTACCTTTTATAATGATTGAAATACCTTTTTGTTTTTTTATTCATACCACCCCACTGTACCGGGGTGGTATGAATGTAAAAAACATTATTTTTTTCTGACTTAAAATCTATAATTAGCCTTCCTCTTTAATAAATTCTCTTCTACAGCCCTCACTGCAAAAGTAATATGTCTGATTATTAATTATTTCCTTTATTGAAGTTTCTGGATTTACCATCATCCCACATATTGGATCCTTGACTAGTTTTGATTGATTAATTTGCTTACTATTCTCATCACTATTATTATGCTTTGAACCTCCGCCACAGCATCCGCCACCATGAGAATGACTATTATTTGATTCATTTTTATGAGAATGTCCTCCGCAGCAACCTCCTCCTTTTACCATCATAAAAATCATTAATCCTGCAAACAAAATATATAACCAATTATTAGCTAAAAACTCCATAAAAAGCACTCCTTACTTTATATTTTCATTTTTTTGAATCCCCTTGTATAGAATATAACTCTCTGTTATGAAGTAAATATGAAGAAACAAATAAAACTAAATGAGAATATACTTAATTCTTTAGAAATTATTACATTACTTCATGATATAGGAAAGATCTTCTTCATGAAAAAGCTATCGATAAATAAAAAAAATTAATGAAATTCAATATGAAGATTATATATTCATGCATTCTTAAATATTTATACAAAACAAGAACCTAATAACTAAAAATTAGGTTCTTACATCTTCTTAAGTATTAATAACTTTATCAAAATATATAGTAAATTTAGTTCCCTCGTTTTCTTTACTATCTACTTCTATGTTTGCAAAATGAATATCTAAAATATTTTTAACAATTGTTAAACCTATACCACTGCCTTCAATTGCATGTCTACTCTTATCACCTCTATATAGTCTTTCAAATATATAAGGTAGATCCTCTTCCTTTATTCCAACTCCGTTGTCACAAATTTCTACTATAATATTTTTATTATTTGTATATATATTAACATTTACTTTTCCTTGAACCTTTGTAAATTTAATAGCATTTGATATTATATTTATAAATACTTGTTTTAATTTATCTTTATCTCCAATTACGTGATAATCTTGATTTTTTTGGGCAGTATATTCAAGGTCAATTTTTTCGTTTTTAGCCTTCATATAGAAGTCTTGGCAAACAATTTTTAATTGTTGATATATATCTACTGTTTCAAAATTAACCTTTATGCCTTCAGATTCAAACTGTTTTAATATTTCTAAATTATTTAGCAGTTTACCAAATCTGATTACTTCATCATTTAAATATCTTAGCCTTTCTTCATTAACTGGGAAAACTCCATCAATCATAGCTTCTAAATTATTTTGTAAAACATTCAGTGGAGTCCTAATCTCATGAGATATATCTGATACTAACCTCTTTCTAAGCATGTCTTGATGTTTTAGTTTATTGGCTAATATATTTACACTGCTTCTCAAGTTTTCCAATTCCTTAATATTACTTTTTGTAACTGATTTAGTATCAAAATTACCTTTTGACAGATTAACAGACATATTTGAAACTTCAGAAATAGGAGTGGAAAATTGCTTTGAAAAATAAAGACTTATAGCCACTATTATTATAAGCGTTAATATTGCACTAATAACAATGCTCTGATTTATTGAAAGTTTAAAATTAACATCCTCATCTGATACCAAAACTGGTGAATATTGGCCTATATCTACATAGCCAACTATTCTATTGCTAACTTCAATTTGAAATCTTTTAGATGTATAAACACCCGTATTCTTTATTAACATATTACTATAATGAATATTATTCTTAATGTCATTAGCATTCATACCCCATATAGTCTTTTTATTGCTATCAAGAAGTGTTAAGCAATAATTTCCCATATAAGCTTCTTTTGTCAACTCAATTCCAGATTCATTCTCCCATTTTCCATCTCTCTTATATATTTCTTGAAAATACGATACTATATTCGCATATCTTTTATTTTGGCTATCTAGCATATAATCATCAAACTTTTTATTTATAGTAAAATTAACAAACAGAGTTATTAATAAAATTGATGCAAGAGAACATACAAGAAATAAAACACTTAATTTTCTCCTAATACTTTTCAATAATTGTCACCACCGAATTTATAGCCTACTTTCACAACAGTTATTATATATTTAGGTTTTCTAGTATCTTCTTCGATTTTCTTACGAATATTTTTTATGTGTACATCGATTGTTCTATCATATCCATCAAAATCAATTCCGCCAATTTTATTTATTAGTTGCTCTCTAGATAAAACTTTCCCTTTATTAATGATAAGTGCGTATAAAATATCAAATTCATTTGGAGTCAATGATACTTCTTCTCCTTTAAATTTTACTACTCTTTTTTCATAATCTACTAATAAATTCCCATCATTGAAACATAATTCATCTTTAACATCATCAGTACCAATTCTTCTAAATAAAGCATTTACTCTTGCAGTTAGTTCTCTTGGACTGAACGGTTTAACCAAATATTCATCTGCACCTATCTCTAAACCTCCAATTTTATCACTTAAGCTACTTTTAGCAGTAAGCATAAAGATATGTACTTTTGATGTTTCTCTTATTATTTTACAGACTTGTTCTCCACTTATATCAGGTAACATTAAATCAAGGATTATTAATTTAAAATCCATTGATTTAAATAATTTAATTCCTTTTAGACCTCTTGTAGTACCGCATACGTTATATCCTGCTTTTTCTAAATAAGCTTTTAATATATCCAATACATTTACTTCATCTTCGATAATTAGAATATTATTCATAGCTTGACCTCACATACCTTTATATTAATTTAATATTATTGTATATATATAATTTAACATAAACTTATGAATTTCATGTGAAAATGCTTAATTTTATTCTTTAATAAATTTGAGACACTATAAGTCTGGGGTGCCTCAAATTTATATTACTAGAAAAAGCTTTTTGAAATCGCCAATACTAAATTTATTAATTGAGTTGGATAGATTCCAAATATAACAAGCACTATTACAGATACTGATAATGCTAATTTTGTACTTACAGATACCTTAATTGATTGCAAGCTTTTAGTTTCCTCTTCGAAGTACATAACCTTAACAACTTTAAGATAATAATATACTGAAACTACACTCATACCAATACTAAAAAAGGCTAACCACAATTGCCCTTTTTCTATTATTGATAAGAATAAATAAAACTTACCTACAAATCCTGCCAAAGGCGGAATTCCTGCAAGAGAAAGTAAACAAATCAGCATTACTGCTGCTAGAAAAGGAGATTTTCCAGATAAATGAGCATAATCCTTTATTTCAGTACTATTTGTTGATTTTGAAACAACAATTACAACTCCAAAAACTCCTATATTAGCGAAAAGATAAAACACACTATAAAGCAAAATTGCTGCCACGCCAATATTTGAATCAGCAATAATTCCCAGCAAAAAATATCCCGCTTGTGCAATACTCGAATAAGCTAACATTCTTTTTATATTAGTCTGAGGGATTGCTACTAGGTTTCCTAATAGCAAGGTTATTATGCTTAATACTATGACAAGTTCAATCCAATAATTAGAAACAGATGAAAGTCCGTTCATAAATAGTCTAAGAAATACGGCCAAACCAGCTGTTTTTGATGCAACTGCCAAAAACGCAGTAATTGAAGTAGGTGCCCCTTCATAAATATCCGGAGCCCACATATGAAAAGGAACTATAGCAATTTTAAACGCAAAACCTGCTATCAAGAATATTATTCCTAGTATTTCTAATGGTGTAACCTGACCTCTTGATAACACTTCTCCAATTTCTTTTATAATTGTAGTCTGTGTTACACCATAAATTAAACTTAAACCGTACAAAAATACTGCTGAAGAAATTGCTCCTAAAATAATATATTTTAGACTTGCCTCTTTTGACTTTTCATTATCATCGAAAGCAATTAAAATACAAAAAGAAATAGTCATTAATTCTAATCCAATATAAATAGTAATTAACTCACCAGAGGATACCATAATCATCATTCCTAAAAGTGCAGAAATAATTAAGGCATAAAACTCCCCTTTTTTATAAATTAATTGATTCTTTGACAATACCACTATTAAAATTGCAGCAATTAAAAATAACTGCTTAAAAAAAATACTAAAAGAATCAAGAATGTAAGCCCCTCCAAAAGAAGCCTGTTCATTACTTCCAACAAATAATGATATAACTAAAATTATCAAAAGACCTATTGCAGTAAAAGAGCTCAGTTTTTCTTTAAATTTAGGAAACAATAAATTTATTAATAAGAGAATAAGGAATAAAACTGCAGTCAAAATCTCTATTACATACTTATCCATTAAAATCCCCCCCTCATTAGTACTGTTTCTGATAACCTATTAATCAATGGAATTACCCCAATCTGGACAATGTCGATAAGTGGTGCTGGAAATATTCCAAAGAATATTAATACAGAAGATAGCATCACAATAGGAATCATTTCTATTCCTTTTGCATCTTCTAAGTAATCCCATTCTTTTTTCCTTGGGCCAAAAAAAGTATCTTGAATAACCTTTAAAATATAAATGGCAGTTATAACAATACCTAAAATAGCCAAAATAGAAATCATTTTAAAAGGTATAATTGAAAATAGTTTTGTTGATTTACTAAAGGAGCCTAAGAATATAAGAAATTCTGCGACAAAATTACTTAATCCTGGCAGACCTAAAGATGCGAAACTAGCAATTATAAACCCAATTGCTACTCTTGGCATCTGGTAGATCAATCCACCAAACCTTGAAATTTCTCTAGTATGAGCTTTATGATAGATATTGCCTATTAAGGTAAAGAATAATGCTGTCATAATACCATGGGCAAACATTTGAGCAACTGCCCCATCAATTCCTTGTGAGTTTAATGTAGCAATTCCTAAAAGTACGTACCCCATGTGACTTACACTAGAATAACCTATAACAAATTTTAGATCCTTTTGAACCATGGCTACCATTGCTCCATAAATTACATTAGCAACAGAAAGTATTGCCATTAGTGGAATCCAATATTTGGCACCCTCTGGAAAAAGGAATACTCCTACGCGTATAATTCCATATCCTCCCAATTTCATTAAAACTCCCGCATGTAGCATACTTACAGCTGTCGGTGCAGCTACGTGTCCATCAGGTGACCATGTGTGAAAAGGCCACATAGGTACCAAGACGCCAAATCCTATTAGCATTAAGAAAAAAGCGAATCTCTGAAAGTCATAACTATATTTAATTTCACTAAGCAATTGAATATCAAAAGTTCTTACTCCTAATTTATTGGCATAAATAAAGGTAGAAATAATTCCAATTAACACAATGGAACTACCTATTAATAAATATAAAGTTAGCTTCATAGCTGCATAATCTTTTCGCGTGCTTCCCCACACTCCAATTAAAATATACATAGGGATAACAGCTATCTCAAAGAATAGAAAAAAGAAAAATAAATCTCTTGAAATAAATACACCAAAAACGCCTATAACTAATAAAAGCAAAAATATGAAGAACTCCTTAATTCTATGCTCCATCTTCCATGATGCAAAGACACCTGCAAAGATGACAATGGATGTAAGAAGTATCATAGGCAAGCTTAATCCATCTACTCCCACGGAATAATTGATTCCTAAAGCAGGAATCCAAGAGTAAGTTTCCTTAAACTGAAGCCCACCTATACTCTTATCATAAGTAATAAAAGCTATAATCGATAGCAACAATGAAATAAAAGTTGTAACTGATGCAGTTACTTTTATTTTATTATGCTTTGTGTCATTTAAAAAAAGTATTATAATAATCCCCACAATTGGGGCTACTAATATTGACGTTAATATCGGAAATTGCATCTACATTCCTCCTAAAATCGGCACTTCTAACCAAAGAATTATGAAAACAATTGCTATAAAATAGATGAATGCATAGCTTTGTAAGCTTCCTGAATGAATAATCCTAAGTTTAGATCCCATTCTTTTTATTGCAACAGTAGCTTTATCAAAAATTACATCTACTATATTTCTATCACACCAATTGAAAAAACAAGAAACAGTAAGAATTATATTATTATATAACCAACTATAAAGCTCATTTAAATAATATTGATTTAAAAGAAGCTTGTAGATAAAATTAAATTTTCCATTAATAGCTTCACTTGACACGACCTTCTTACCATAAATAAGCCATCCTAAAATGATTCCTATCAAAGCTACTGTTACAGATTCGGCCATAATAATAATGTTTGGCTCCAAACTATGTCTTGACTGAAAATATATTAGTGAAGCAAAAGCCTTATTTAGGAATCCATAAAGTATTGCAAATGTTGATAAAACTATTAAAGGTAAAGTCATAGTCCAAGGATTTTTATGCACAGAATGCTTTTGTTTTTCTTCACCAAAGAAAACCACAAAAACTAAACGAGCCATATAAAATGCTGTTAAAAATGCAGTGAATAAACCTAAATAATATAAAAACCTATATCCATTTTTATATGTTATAGCCAAAATTTCATCTTTACTAAAAAAACCTGATAAAGGTGGTATTCCAGCTAAAGATAAAGAAGCTATAATAAATGTAATGCTGGTAACCTTCATTTTTTTAAATAGTCCGCCCATTTTAAAAATATCCTGCTCACCAATAGCATGAATAATACTGCCGGCGCCTAAAAATAATAGTGCCTTAAAAAACGCATGACTAGTGAGATGGAATACTCCAGCAGTAAATCCTCCGACACCCATTGCCATTATCATATAGCCTAACTGACTCATAGTAGAAAAAGCCAGTATTCTTTTCAAATCTTGCTGAACCAAAGCTATAGTTGCAGCCATAAAAGCAGTTATTCCACCAATGTAGGCAATCACTAAACTTACCTGATTTAATGAAAAAAATAATATATATCCTCGTGCCAAAAGATATACCCCTGCTGCAACCATAGTGGCTGCATGAATCAAAGCACTTGCTGGAGTTGGTCCTTCCATAGCATCAGGAAGCCAAACATGTAAAGGAAATTGAGCTGATTTTGCTACTGGCCCTGCAAAAATTAGTAGGGCTACAATAGCCAATAATATAGCATTTTGATAAGTAGGAATACTGACTGCAAGTTGTTTAAAATTGAAAGTTCCAAAAATTACAAAAAGGCAAATCACCCCTAATAAAAATCCGAAATCTCCTATTCTATTGGCAATGAATGCTTTCTTATTGGCTTTTACAGCTGAATGTTTTTCATAATAGAAACCAATAAGTAGATAAGAACATAATCCAACTAGCTCCCAAAAAAAGAACATCTGAAAATAGTTATTTGAAATTACTAAGCCTAACATTGAGCTAGTAAACAATGATAGATTAGCAAAAAATCTTGAAAATCCCAGATCCTTTGCCATATACCCTAAAGAGTACACTTCAACCAATAACCCTATAAATGTAACAATTAGTAGCATAACTGCCGTTAGAGGATCAACAAGTACTCCGGCTTCAATTTTTATTGGAACCGAAAGCCAAGATACAGCATATTCAATAGGTTCTTTAATACTTACTTTAGAAATAATAACATCATAGAAAACACCTAATGAAAATATAAAAGAAAGAGCCATTCCCCCCATAGCAATTAATGCACTAATTTTCTTAAAAACTTTTGTAATAAAAACTATAAGCAAAAATCCTACTACTGGAAATATAGGGATTAACCAAGCTAAATATATAAATTTCATCATACCACCTACCATTTTAAAATATTAAAGTCTTCAACATTAGTTGTAGTTCGGCTTCGATAAATATTCAAAATAATAGCTAAACCCACGGCTATTTCAGCTGCTGCAACTACAATAATAAAAATAGCAAAAATATGTCCTGTAACCTTTGCTGGTGACAAAAATCTATTAAAAGCCACTAGGTTAATATTCACAGCATTCATCATAAGTTCCACTGACATTAATACACTGATTACATTTCGTTTTACAAAAACGCCGTATAAACCAATACAAAATAAAGCTGCAGCTAACAATAAGTAACCTTCTAATCCAATCATTAATTTTTCACTCCTTTAGCTAATACAATAGCTCCTACCATAGCAATTAATAAAAGTATTGCAGAACCCTCAAAAGCAATCATGTGATTAATAAAAAATTCATCTGCTATGGAACTAATAGTATTTTTTATTTCCATGCTCTTATAGTTAAAATTACTAACTAATATTAAGCGCGCAATTAATGCAAAAAATCCTGAGCACAGCATTATACTTACAATTCTATATTTATTAAAAGGATTACTGTTTTTCATATCATTTCTTCTGGTAAGCATTATTGCAAATACTATCAAAATAGAAATTGCACCGGCATAAATCAAAACCTGTGCCAAAGCTAAAAAATCAGCTTCAAGTAATATAAATACTACGGCTACGCCTATAAAGGTTAAGATTAATAGTAACGCACTATGCACTATATTTTTTGAGCGTACAACGCCTATAGCACAGGCTAAAATTATAAATGCAATAGGCCAAAATATATAGGATGGAATCATATCAAGTCCTCCTTGCTTTTAAATAGTGTTAATTTAGTATCAGCTTTTCTATAGACACTTAATTCGAAATCTAAAGTATTCTTTAATGCCTTACTTGGACAACTTTCAATGCAAAGACCGCAAAAAAGACAATACTCTAATTCCATTTGATAAGTAGTTAACTTCTTTCTATTATTTTCATTCTTCTGGCTTTCAATTTTAATAACTCTATTAGGACAGCTTAAAACACATATCCCACAAGCAGTACATTTTTCTGAATCCAATTCAAAAGAACAGCGGGATCGTGGTGGCAACTTGGGATGTTGTTCCGGATATTGCTCTGTAATATTTTTTTCAAATAGATGTCCTAAAGTAACCCTAAGTCCATTAATCAATCCTTTTCCAAACATTTTATTCACCCCTTAATTAATTGAAAAATCTTAATACCTAACCCTGTTACTAAAATATTAGTCAAAGAAATTGGGATTAGATATTTCCAATTTAAAGACATCATATGATCTAATCTGAATCTAGGGAAAGTCCATCTGACAACCATAAAGATTAATACTATTACATAAGTCTTCAATATGAACCAAAACCAAGAAGGTAAAAATGGTCCGCTAGGGCCTCCTAAAAATAATGTTACAGTAAGCGCTGAAATAGCAAACATGTTGGTATATTCAGCAAGATAAAAGAGCGCATACCTCATTCCACTATATTCGGTGAATGGTCCAGCAACTATTTCCTGTTCACCTTCAGGTAAATCAAAAGGTCCTCTATTTAATTCTGCTGTTGCCGCTATCAGGTACGTTATAAATGCCACAGGCTGTAAGAAAATAAACCAAACATTATGTTGAGCTTTAATTATTTCTGTTAGGTTTAAAGAACCGCTTATCATAACCACCCCTAATAATGAGAAAATCAGAGGTATCTCATAACTTATCATTTGAGAAACCACTCTCATTCCTCCTAGAAGAGAATATTTATTGTTAGATCCCCAGCCTGCCATTAAAATAGGTATAGATGATGTTCCCGAAATAGCTAAAAAGTAAAATAAGCCCAAATTTAAATTAACTGCAACCATCCCCTTGCCAAAAGGCAGAACTGCATAGATAAGTAAAGCAGGAACCATAACTAATAAAGAAGCAATACAAAAAACTGCTCTATCTGCTTTCTTTGGAATAATATCTTCTTTACCTAAAAGCTTAACAACGTCAGCTAAACTTTGAAGTAACCCTCGTGGTCCAAACCTGTTTGGCCCTAGACGTTGTTGCAAGAATCCACAAAATTTTCTTTCTAAATATATAAGATACATTGCATTTAATAAAACAAATGTTACAATAGCAATAAAATAAAACACACTTATAATGATGCTCACAAAAATATTAGGAAGTCCCAATATTGAAATTAAGCCTTCAACCCATTTAGTTATTTTTATAAATATATTTTCCATACTTACCTCCACATTATCGGTCTATCTCGCCTAATATAGGATCAAGTGATGCTAAGATAGCAACTGCGTCCTGTATAGTGCCTCCTTTAGCGATTTCAGGGAAGGCCCCAATATTAACAAAAGACGGTCCATGGATATGAATTCGATGGGGTTTATCAGTTCCGTTACTTACTAGATAAAATCCTAGTGCTCCCTTAGATCCCTCAATTTGATGATATATATCTCCTATTGGTGGTTTTATAAGCCTGGGAACTTTAGCTAACACTGGTCCATCTTGAATTTGATCTAATGCCTGTTTTATAATCTTTACGCTTTCCTCCATTTCACCAATACGCACCAACCATCTTTCATAGCAATCCCCTTTGCTTCCAATAATTGATTTGAACTTAAAGCGATCATAAAAACCATAGGGTACATCACGTCTTAAGTCTAAATCTACTCCTGAAGCTCTAAGATTTGGACCTGTCAAGCCATATGCCAAAGCTTTTTCCTTACTAATAGTTCCAACATCTTTTGTTCTTGCTTTAAATATTTCGTTACCTGTAATAATGCGTTCATATTCTATAAAACTTCTTTTCATATCGTCAAGAAAGCTTTTTAGCTTTGGAATAAACTCAATTGGTAAATCATTGCTAACTCCACCAATACGCATATAATTTGTTGTCATTCTTGAACCGCAAACCATCTCGAATAAATCAAGAATTTTTTCTCTATCTCTAAAAAAATACATCCATGACGTATGACTATTAAGATCAAGTGCCATACTGCCTAAAAAAACTTGATGACTCGCTATTCTTTGTAATTCAGCCATTATAATGCGTAGATATTCAGCTCTTTCTGGAACTTCAACTTCCATAAGTTTCTCCACAGTTTGAACATATCCTAATTCATTTAGCATTCCAGATAAGTAATCCAGTCTATCAGTATAAGGAATAAACTGAGTATAGGTTCTAGATTCTGCTAACTTTTCTATGCCTCTATGCAAATAACCAATAACATTCTCAACATTAACAATCTGTTCTCCATCTAAAGTAAAAATAGCTCTATATACTCCATGAGTACTTGGATGCTGAGGCCCAAAATTTAAAGTCATTTCTTCAGTATGCAGATTTTCATTATGTTCTGTCATAAAAATTTCTCCCCCTACCTTCGTTCATGAGCCTTAAAATCTTTTCTTAATGGGTGTCCAATAAAACTATCTGGGCATAATATTCTCTTCATATTTGGATGTCCTATAAATTTGATTCCAAATAAATCATATACTTCTCTTTCTTGAACATCAGCTGATGGCCACTCTTCACTTATTGAGTAAATTTCAAATTTATCATTAAGCTCTGCTTTAACCATTATTAATTCATTATCATTTAATGACATAAAATGATATATACAACTGAAATCTTCTTCTTCAACAGCTGTCAGATCTACTAAAAAGTCAAACCCGAATATTTTTAACCTTTTTACTACATCCAAAAGAATATAGGAGTCTATATAAATAGAAACGACTCTATTTTGTTTAATTTCAATATTTTGGTTATACCTTTTTTTTAAATCAAAGATTACTTTTTCACTAACTTTGCCCATTTTTGCGAACCTCCTTAGGATGAATAATTTTTTCTTTTAGTGTCAAAAGACCATGAAGCAATGCTTCTGGACGTGGAGGACATCCTGGAATATAAACATCTACAGGTAAAATAGTATCTACACCATGAGTAACGCTGTAGGAATCTACAAAAGGTCCCCCACTAGTGGCACAACTTCCCATCGCAATTACCCATTTTGGCTCTGGCATCTGATCATAAATTTTCTTCACAATAGGTGCCATTTTATCAGTTACAGTTCCTGCTACAATCATTAAATCCGCTTGTCTCGGTGAGGCACGAAAAACTTCATACCCAAATCGTGCAATATCATATCGTGCTCCTCCAGCAGCCATCATTTCAATTGCGCAACAGGCTAATCCAAATGTGAGAGGCCAAAATGAATGTGCACGATAATAATTTAGAACATCGTCTAGTTTAGTGAAAATAATATTTTTTTCTATCTGTTCTTGTACATAGTTATTATTTTCTGAGATTATTTCCACTCTAGTGCCCCCTCTTTCCACGCATACAATAGCCCAATAATTAGAATTCCAATAAAAATAAACATTTCTCCCAAAGCAAATAAGTTAAGTACTTTAAATTTCATAGCCCATGGTAGCAAAAAAACTGTTTCCACATCAAAAAGTAAAAACACCAGAGCATACATAAAGTAACTTATCTTAAATCTTATCCAAGTTGGGCCTGTGGTCTCTACACCACATTCATAAGTTGAAAGTTTTTCTTTATTCGGCTTTTTAGGTCTTACAACCGAAGCAACTAGCAAAACAATCATGCTAAATACAAATGCTGCGACTAGAAAAATTCCAATAATAAGAAAATCTTTTATCATTTTTATCTCCTTTTCAATATATTCTTCCTATCCCCTATACGATGGGGATAATTAAAACTATTTCAATAAGAATAGTTAAATAATATGTTATATGTTATCAAGTTCTTATGTAGTTCTTATGTAGTTCTTATGTAGTTTTTATGTAGAAAGGAAGTAATTAACTAAATAAATCTTTGTAAAAAAATAGAAGCTTATAAAATATAAACTTCTGCTATGTGTAGGTCTGCTAACTAATTCAATAAATTCTGAGTTAAAATTTAAAGTATACTTCATATCTTAAATATTAGTCTTTATGATACTTTATAAGCTTCTAAATATATATTAATATGATTGCAATTACTAATCCAATGACTACAGATAAATGATATTTTAATCCTACCTTGCCTATAAGTCCCATACTTCTAGCTTTTGTATTGATATTTTTATCGTAATCTAAAAAGCTAAAAACTGTTTTATAAGGAAATATTAAAATGGTACAAACTAATACGATAACAGGATAGATATCCATAAATACGAGAGCTATCGTCAATATAATTAGCATTATTACATTAAAAACCCATAGCTTATTGGCTTTTTCGGAACCTATTAAAATGGGTAACGTTTTTCTCCCCGCTTCTATATCCTCTTTCATATCACTTAAATTATTAGTTAATAGTATTGTGCCTATAAATAATGCTGTAGGTAACGCAACTAAAACAGTTCTTAAATTAAATATGCCTGATTGAATATAAATTACTGTCGTTGTAATGCCAATTCCCATAGTAACGCCAGCAATAACTTCACCTACTGGAGTATAAGAAATAGGTAAAGGTCCAAAAGCATACAAAATAGAAATTATTCCTCCTAAAACAGCAACCAGTAAAATGTAGTAGCTTGTTTCACTAGCAATAAACATCCCTATTAAGAAGGCCGTGAGCTGATACAAAACAATTACAAACACAAGTTGTTTTGAACTAATTTCACCGCTAACTAGAGCTTTCTCATCTCCACTCTTATTCTCATCTGCACCTTTCTTAAAATCAAAGTAGTCATTAATCATATTAGTAGCACTCTGAACAAGCATCATGGCAACTATTAATAATATAAGATATAAAATATTAAATCTGCCAAAAGCATACATCGAATAAACAGATCCTAAAACTACGGGAACAAATCCCGCTACAAGAGTCTTTAAATCCATAATCTTTAATATTGTTTTAAAACTCACTTTCTACCTCCTTTTATCGCCAGAGTAAACTTTTTATAGTAATTAAAGAGAAGCTTGATTTATTATCAAACTTCTCTTTAATTTATTTAATCCCATAGTGTATAGATGCAATTCCAAAAGTTAAGGATTTATAACCGTTACTTTTGAATTTATTATTTTGAAACTGCTGTTTAAGCTGATCTTTTGTCATAAAATTATTTACTGAGTCTCTAAGGTAGTAGTATGCTTTTTTATCCCCAGTTCCTATATACCCGATTACTGGTAACACATTATTAAAATATATGTTATATATTAAGTTTAGAATTGATATATTGGGTTTTGAAAGTTCTAAGCATATTGCTTTGCCATCTGGCTTTAAAACTCTATACATTTCTGATAATGCTTTGTTTGTATCCTTGATATTTCTGAGCCCAAAAGCAATGGTTATGCAATCAAAAGTATTATCTTCAAAAGGCAATTTTAAAATACTTCCTTTAATTAGATCAAACTTATAATCTTTTGATAAATATTCAAGTCTTTTTTTTGCTACATTAAGCATTTCTTGGCTAAAATCTATACCTATAACCGAAGTACTTTTCCCAACAGCTTTGCATTCATAATCTATCATTCGACCTGTACCACAGCACAAATCTAGCACTTTGTTATTTTTTTTTATTTTGCCTAGTTTTATAGCTTTTTTTCTCCATACCTTGTCAATATTTAAAGTTAATATGGAATTTAACAAATCATATCTTTTTGCAATAGATGAAAATATACCTTGAACATCTGTTTTAATTTCGGCCATAATTAACCTTCTTTCTCTCTACATTAAAGGAAACAAAACAAATATGCTAAAGTCCCAAACTGCATGTGATATTATTATAGTAGCAAGATTTCTTTCTTTTTTATAAATCCATCCCCAAAACATTCCACATACTAGAGCTGCCACAACGAGCATGAAATTAAATGTTATTATATGAACACCAGCATACAGTAAAGTCGCCAATATATATCCCTTGTTTTCTCCAAATTTTTTTGAAAGAGTGTTTTGTATAAAACCACGCCAGTATATTTCTTCTCCTGGTCCTATAATAAATAGCAATAATAATCCAATCAATAGTGAACTTCCTTGTGCTCTGTTACTATAAACAGAAGTTATTTGTGCATCCTTAAAAGGAAATAAATATCCAGAAATAATATTACCAACATAGAAAACAAAATATAATAATACAGCTGAGCCCACTCCTATTAAGATATTTTTAAGAGTCAATTTTTTCAGTGATAATAACTCTCTATCTCCTGCTACAGCAATAATACCCAAAAATAAAATAGATATGCTCATTTCTATCCAAAAATTAAATGGCTTTAATACAAATATTATATACCATAATACCGGTACAATAGTTAATGAGATTCTGGCCAATTTATCACTTCTGTTAATCATTACCAAACGCTTTCCACCTTTCTATATCAGTACAAGAGGTAAAACTAGCGAAACAATTAGGAGAATTCCAAATTGACCTTGCAACTTAGCAGTTTCTTTATCTAACTGTAGAATTGCTGTTTCCGAATTATTTGATACCCTTAATTTATTTATGTTTTTAACTGCAACTGGTAAGGTAATTAAACAAATAAAACTCCAATATGAAATAAATCCATATAAGCTCATTATGCAAATAGAAACGTATGAAATCATTATTAAACCAATATATATCCTATCCGCATTTTTTTTCCCAACCATAATTGATAGTGTCTTAATACCAGCTTTCTTATCATTCTTAATATCTCTAATATCATTTGCATGCAAAATTGCTGTAGTTAACAATCCTATTGGAATTGATACTAGAAAAGCCTTCAATGTTATTTGTTGAGCTTGTAAGTAATATGACCCTAATACCATTAGTGGCCCAAAATTTACAAAAACTACTGGTGCGCCAAGTCCTCTATATTTTAGATTCAAAGGTTTTCCAGTATAAAAATAACCCAATATAGCTCCTATAATCCCAATAATAACAATAAAACTCCCTCTATTGTACGCTAACACTAACCCATCAAGGCATCCTAAGAATAAAAAAGTGATTCCTATTCTTCGCACTTCAGTTGCTGTTAAGAGTCCTTCAATAATTACTCCGCTAGAACCATAAGATTCTCTAGTATCAACTTTATTAACGAAATCGTCATAGTCACTAAGTAAATTTACTGAAGCTTGCAATAAAACTATGCCAATTACAGATAAAACAAAATATCCGAAATAAAATTTAGATTCTTGAATCGCAAGTATTGATCCTAGTATGACTGGAATTACAGAACCAGTCATAGAGAAGGGTCTTGTAGCCCTAATCAATGTCTTAAATCTTTTATTGTCCATCTTTACTCCTTCTAACTACATACGCATAGCCATCGGTAGTGAAAACAGTAATATATTAGCTATTGCAAGTAATATTAATAGTATAGTATATACAATAGTTACACTTGTCTTCTTTTCTTTAAAATTGCTCTTAGCAATCCTATATACAGTATATATAGATCCTAATGTTCCAATTGCTATTAATAAGAATTGTAAAGCCTGTATTGTTGGATCATCTAGAATTGCAGTTGAAGCATTATGCGCTTCAATTCCAAATAATCCTATAAAAGTGTACCAAATAGATTTTCCTTCAGCTAATAGATGAAATAAGTTATGTGCTATGTGCGCAGCTAAATCTAAAGGTATTATAGCGTACCCAAACTTTGTAAAGTTTTCTTTAATTGAGGCTCCATTAAATTTTTTAGCTATAAAGCCTGTCCCAGCCAATAATAGAACCGGTATTGCCATAGCTATAATGAAGGTTATAGTGAAAGTTACATAATAACTAGTTGTTCCAATTGTATTTTCAAGCCATGATAAAATACCATCCCATATTTTAAGCATAGTAACATTTTGAACAAATACAATTCCCATAATAACAACCGCTAAAAATGAAACTTCTAGTTGAGGTTTTCTTATGAACCATAATTCCTGGGTAGGTTTTCTAAATGATATTTTAATTGAGTTATTAGGACAATTTTTCACGCAGTTACCGCATATATTACAGTTTGAATTGCTTTCCATCGTCTTAGGAAATTCAAACATTGGGCACCCTGGTGCCTTATCAGTTCCTTTATAGCAAGCTGCCACTGTACATTTTGAGCATTTTTCTTTGGTTCCTCTAAGTTGTAATATACCAGCTCTAGAATAGTTTGAAGATAATCCTCCTAGGAAGCAAAGATATCTACACCAAGTTCTACGCTCCCAAAATGCTCCAGAAAATATCACTCCTAATGTTATTAATAAAAGTAATGTACCTGAGCCTCTAGGATTTTCAACAATACCAAATACGTGATCACTCCAAGTAATTGCTAAAAACATTGCATCAATAATCCAAACTCCATACTTTTTCAAGAATTTAGGAACCGGCTTTTTGCTACCTACAAATTTTTGAACTAGGTCACTTAATGCTCCAAATGGACATATAGTGCACCAAAATCTTCCTGTTAAAAAAAGCATAATCGGTAGAATCGGCCACCATAATACCCAAGTTCCTGCTGTTCCAAAGTTATCATGTGCTTCTTCTGGACCAAATAGCAACTGAATCACAATAAATGTGAACACCGCTCCTACAAATATTTGAAATATGCCTGGATACCATTTACTTTTAACAAATTTAGCAAACAGCTTATTTTCCAATAAGTTCTTTCCGTTTTGTTCGGTTAATGTTTTTTCTTCTTCAGTGGTGGTTTTATTTATATTTGCCATAAATCTACCTCTTTTCCGTTACTACTTAGCCTTATTCTTTTTTACTACGGCTACTATGATTATTATTGCAACTATTCCTACAAAACCACCTATAACAAACCAATTTGGCCCACCGTTAATAACGTCGACATTGAAATCAGCACTATTCTTTACTCCGTCAATTGTAATATCCGCCGTAACAGTCCACTGACCTTTATTAGTAAATTTAATGTCACTCATATATTGTCCGCTGCCATTATTCTTAAGATTTAACTTTATAGGCTCATTGCTATCCATTTTCATAGAATCATCATTCGGCATTTCAGCTATTACATTAACTTCTCCATTATCAATTTCTTTTCCTTTACTATCTTTTAATGTAATCATTATTTGGTCTTTTCCAGTTTTAGGTTTTTCGTTTTTGAAAGATAATTGTACAGTAATTCCATTAACATTTTTCTCAATTACATTTCCCATATTCATCTCATCTGCAAAGGTCACATTGGAAAATATTAGTATAAAAAATAAGCTTAATATTAACCCCTTGAATGTTTTACTTCTCATTATTTGTTTGACTCCTCTCTCATAATCGAATTATCTCTAATTGTTTATTAATTTATAAAAATAATCCCAGCTTGTTAATTAATAGTTATTATTTCTATTCACCCTAGACAAATCGCTTCTTAAACTTTTGTTTAAGAAATGGTACAATGAATCTATCCAGCCCAATTATATATGAATTTTCACCTACTACAATTAATATTATAGCTACAGTATAAAGAATTGGATTAGTACTGGTTGTACCTGCTAGCATATAATTTAAGTTCATAAAAGCACCTGCAAACAACCCTATGATAGTAGCAGCACCAAATATTAAACTAATTCCTACTAGAAGCTCACCAAAAGGAACTAAATAAGTAAAAACTTTTGTGTTAGGCAAAGCTACATTTTGTACAAAAGAAGCATACCATCCTTGTACAGAAGGATGTTGTCCAGTTGACTTTGCTACTGCTGATTTTAAAAATCCTGTTATTGCAACACCGGATTTGCTACCAATCCAAGTTGGATCTTTAAGTTTTTCTATTGCTGGAACTATCCATTGTATTCCAAGCCACACACGTAAAAAGGTCCATACAATAGAAAAATATTTGTTTTTAAAGAATTTCATTTTTAATCGCTCCCATGCATTAAAATTTTTTAATTAGGCTTTCTTTATTTTAGGATTATATGAATCAATAACATAATTTAAAAAACTTACAAGTCCATCCTTATATATAGATTCTTCTAATGATTTAATACATTCTTCTGCCTGTATAACAAACTCTTTAGACTTCTCAATTGTTATATTATTTTTGATAGAATTATAATCGTCATCAATACAATCATCTGTTATTTGATATACCATTCCTAGATTCAAGCCATATTGCTCTAATGAGCTAATTTGTTGTTTTTCTGCATTTACCACAAGTGCTCCAATTTTACAACATGCACTCATGAATACCGCTGTTTTTCCCTCTATTATCCTCAAATAATCTTCTTTAGAGACTTCACAATTATGTGCTTGTTCAATTTCTGCTATACACATTTTTTCAACAACTCGTGTCATTATTACTTGGCTTTCTTTGCTTGGCATACTAGATAAAATAGAAAATGCTTTTGCAAACAATGTGTCTCCAGCCAAAACTGCTATTTTTCTCCCGTACACACTATTCAATGTTTTTTGTCCACGACGGAGCAAATCATTATCGATTATATCGTCATGCACTAAGCTTGCACTGTGAATAAGCTCAATTGCTACACACAGATTAATTAGCTGTACTCTCTGTTCAGTAGTCATATTAGGTTTTATGGCTTTTGCAGAAAGTATTGTAAGTATTGGGCGAAGATACTTTCCATGGGTATTAAAAAAGAAATCAAAAATTTCTTTTGATGAACTATTAAAGTCATCACCAATATCTTTTAAAATATACTGCACTTCATTAAGTTCTTCTCTTATTAAATTATTTACTTCAATAAAATTTAGCATGATTTCACCACCTCTCGTGCACTTTTATAGCTTATGATAAATTACATATTAAAATATTTCTTAATTAAGTTATCATTACTTTGAAAGTATATCTTGAAGATATGTAGATATTATGTAGATGCTGTGAAGATGATATAAAGATACTTAAACATGTAATATACTTATATTTTCATAAGTTTTAGAATTTAAGATCCAATTTATGAGATTAGCTGAAGTCAAATCATTTTTTATTATTTAATAGCTTTCTAATTGAAATGATTCGATTCTTGTGATGGCAATATACAAAATGTCATAAATGCGTGATCAACATATAATTGTACCTATTTAAATTAGTTATATTTTGTGGCTGTCATAAAACGAATATTTATTACTTCAATATAAATAACGCCATGCATACAGAGAGAAATTTCTTCTATCTGTATGCATGGCGTTATTATTATTTGAGATTTTCATAAATTATGTAACAGTCTGTTATATAGTTATTTTACTCTTATTGCTGTAATATAATCCGATCCATTAATTGGTGATATTATTATTACATTGCCAGTTTTTAGTGATTTAATTTCAAAATGCAAATAAACGTATTGAGTAAATTCAGAGCAATCAAATCCTGTAGAATGACTTGTTCCACCTCATAGATACGGAATTTCTAAGAAATTTGAGGCATATGCGAGTGTGTGAAAGTTTTTCTGTAAATAGCTTTCTATGATAATTATTGATAGGACATGATAGCCGATAAGAGGCTTTCATGTCTTTTTTACTATAGTATCAATTTAGTTGCATGTCAAGAACACCCCTAAAGAAAGACGTTTTAGGCATGCTATTATTATTTGTTACTGGAGCCTTCCCTCATACATGATGGACAATTCTCCATACACTTTTCCCCAATTTCTTAGAGGAAGAGACCACTTTTTAGTAGCTTCAAAAGTAGCCAGGTATAGAGCCTTAAGCAATGCTGTGTCACTTGGGAATACGCTTCGCTGTCTATTTAAGCGACGATAAGTGCTGTTTAGGCTTTCTATTGCGTTTGTGGTATAAATAACTTTTCTTACATCAGCAGAGAACTTAAAAATTGGGCTAATAACATCCCAATTTGTACTCCAACTCTTCATAGCATTTGGATAATGCTCCTGCCACTTTTCAGTAACATTTTTCATGCGATCGTAGCCTATTTCTTCAGAAGGTGCATGATATATAGTTTTCAAATCTGCAGCAAATTGCTTTTTATCCTTATCAGGTACGTATTTCAATGTGTTCCTCACCTGATGAACAATACAACGCTGATATTCAGTATTAGGAAATGCTACTGCTATAGATTCTTTAATACCAGTGAGACCATCTGCGCAAAGTATAAGAATATCGACTACACCTCTATTCTTGAGTTCATTGAGAACACTAAGCCAGTATTTACTACTTTCATTCTCACCAATTTGAATGGAAAGTACTTCTTTTCTACCATCTTCATTGATACCAAGAATGATGTAAGCGGCTAGCTTACGAATGACATTATTGTCTCTAACAGAA
>NZ_JACTOJ010000020.1:0-96453 GCF_032335695.1 Clostridium sp. 19966 | reverse complement strand
AAGGATACATAGTAGTATTGGATATTTAACTCCACAAAAATGCGAAGATTTAGCTAGAAAAATTGTATAAAAAGTTCAACTTTTTGTGTCTAAGATATTGACATAGATCCACTAGATAAGTTTTCATAATTAGATATAGTTTGTCGCGATTTAAATACATCTTATGTTAATGTTCAACGAAGTTGCATATAGCTAGAAATACTCTTTCTAACTAATTTAAATACATCTTATGTTAATGTTCAACAATTCAACAGATTTAACACCATCAATTCGCTCTAAAATTTAAATACATCTTATGTTAATGTTCAACCATGCAGTGCTATCAATTATTGTTTTTGACAGGTGATTTAAATACATCTTATGTTAATGTTCAACAAAGATACTGAACTAGCTAAAATGAAGGCTGAAATGATTTAAATACATCTTATGTTAATGTTCAACTACTGCAATAAAGCCATTTCTGTTTTATATTATACCCTCATAAATCTTTAAAATAAAGACTTTTGCAAAAAGTTTCCCAACCTTTTTGATTTTTTAATACAAACTCAAAAAAAGTGCTCTAAATCCTTAATTTTTCTGACTTTAAGAGCACTTTTATTTATTGACGGCTGGTAAAATCATTAAATTCACGCCATCTATTTACCTTTGATATCATCCTATTTACTAACTAGCTTTAATACCGTCTCTATGGTGCGTTGAATAGAAAAAGATATGTCGTCAAGTCCCACTGATTCCTTAGATGCAAATGTCACTGCGTATCCAAAACAGATAATTCCATTCTAGCATGATGGTAGATAGGATAATTAAGCCTAAAAACCAGCAAATCATTCTATGGATTTATATCTTAGATTCCAGCTCATTTTTTGATTCAGAGTCTAATACATCAGCTATATATCAATTATTGCCAATGTTTGCTTTGCTATAGCCAGATTCTTATACTCAGGAGAAACGACATTATTCCGTTTTATACATCCAAGTTAATATAAACCTGGCAGCTTATCTAAGGTAACAGCATAATCACTATTATATGCTGCATATAGTTCTTCTTCTGATGTCCATTCACCCGTGGAGCCAAAATCATTAGACCAGGTCATGTACCAGGCCCAAGGGATATTGCTTTTGGAAAGCTTAGGAATACTAGGAATTACTCCTATTTCAGCAAGAGCAGTTATCTTGTTTGAAGGTGTAATTTCTATTAACTCCTCATATTCCTTCTTTAAATCAGTATGCTGGTGCTTTGGAGGATATAAATCTCTAGATATAACATCTGCCACATCATCCCCTACATAGCCTTCCTTAAGTGGTGAATTCCATACCCAAATCAGATTATTGAGCTTATGATGATTAGTATATCTATCATACATTAGACGATACAATTTTCTTGCTGTATCAGCTCCATTGCTGCCCCACCAGAACCAATTTCCTTCAGCCTCATGGAAGGGCCTCCATAGGATTGGAATGTGCTTATCACAAAATTTCTTTAGTATTCCTGCCATATGATCCATGTCAGAAATCAGCGCCTTATTTTCCTCTGTGCCTTCAAGCACTGCTTTTGAAGCATCAAAGCTGGTGTTCTCAGAGTAAAAACCTTTGTCAAAGCTTCCGAAGGGTGAAAACCAGTGCCAGGTAAAAGTTATCAGCCCTTTTTTATTTAATGCCCAGTCCCAAGCATTTTCAAGAGTATTTTTATTTTCTTCCACTTCCAGTAAGCATTCCGGAGAGCTGTTTTTATAATTTATGTTAGGGGAGTAGCTTAAAAGCTCAAAGCCGCAGAGAGCAGGAAGCTTTCCTGTCACCTTTTCTATGAACCTAAGCTCCTTTTGAAGCCTAGTCTGAGTATGCTGTCCTGTAATTATACCTTTCCCTGAAAGCTTGCTGAGATATTTCAGCACAGCTTTAACTTCCTTGGACGCATTTGGATTGCAGGGTGTAGAATTTTTTATAGTATGCAAAGCCTTCATCCTTTCTTTTAATCTAAAGTAATTTCAAATAATCTTGCTGTAAACTGCTTCGGCAATTTAACCGTCAGGGTTTTATTTACATCATTCCACTGATATTCACATTCCTCATAGCTTGGATATGCACATTTAACCGATACCTTCTTACCAGCTGTATATTGTATTGGAAGAATGCAAGTGTTTCCTGCACTATTTCTTCGCCAGACTGCAACATAAAGCTTTTTCTCCGCTCTTAATCCTAGGCTTACCCAGCCATCTGAGAATTTTGATAAACCAAGGGGCCAAAAGGGCAGAGAGGTCTTTATATCCAAACGCATGGACTTATAATAGTCAAGGGCTTCTTTAACAAGGTACTTTCTATCTTCACTTATATTACCTAGATGCCCGCTTTGATGTATTCTAAGCAGCATGGCATTCACCATATTGAATACTACCTCTTCCTTGTCTCCTTCAGTTAGGGGATAAGACCATATTGCAGATTGCTCTGGAGTTAGTCCTGAAGGAGAATTTGCAGCTATGGTAGCATAACGTCTGTAGTCATCCTGATCGCTAGTGGATTGAATTGAGTAACGCTGAAGCATTGCATAGTCAATACGAAGGCCGCCGCTGGAGCAATTTTCAATTATAAGATCCGGGTATTTGGCAAAAATACTGTCAAGCCAAGCCAGATATGCCCTTTCATGACCAAGCAGACCATCTCCAATGCTGTCTGCATTTAGCTCTGTGCCTATTCCAGGCTCTATATTATAATCCATTTTAATGTAGCCTACGCCATACTCCGAAATAAGTCTGGCAATAACTTCATTTGCATGCTGAATAACCTGTGGATTTCTAAAATCCAGCTGATAGCGAGAACGATCATATACCTTTTTACCATGACGCACAAAGAACCAATCCTCTGGAACCTTTGAAGCCTTTGGACACTTTATACCCATAACCTCAAGCTCCAGCCATACCCCAGGGATTAAACCTTTACTTCTTATATAATCAGTAACTTCTTTTAGCCCATTAGGGAACCTTTCCCTTGATTCCTGCCATTCCCCTACATTATCCCACCAGAAGCCTGCAGAATACCAGCCTGCATCAATGCAGAAATACTCGCAGCCCGCAGCTGCGGCAGCATCAATTAATGGCAGCTCTTTTTCTGTGGTAGGATCTGCCCACAAGCAGTTCATATAATCATTAAATATGATTGCTAAGCTTTCATTATCCTTATTAGGACGTCGAATAATTCTTCTGTATTTAGTCAGCTCTCCCATTGCAGTATCGAAGCTGCCGCTGCTTACTCCAACTGCTACCGGTACGGAAATAAAGCTTTCCTCAGGCTTTAAATTCTTGAACCAATGAGATTCTGTCTCCGTAGGTCCGCTTAAAGCAAGGTATAAATGTGCTGTCTGATCTGATATTTCCCAATGCCAGGAGCCATTGTGCTCAATCTGCCAGAATAAATTAGTGGAGGTTTCTGTATTCTCTAAAAAGGCCATTGGCAGGTACTCCTTTGTGGACCAGTTTCCTGTGTTTGTAATGCCTATAGCCTTTGAGGATCTCTGCTCCACTACAGGCTGTGATTGCCCTATACCAAGCTGCTCTAAGGTATAGACTTGCCAATCCATCTCTCTCTGCCAGGAATTGTGAGGTATCTTAAGCTGCATCTTTTCATCACGGGGAAGGATTCCCTCCTTTTCAATTCCAGTATAGTTAAAAGAAGATATATAAACTAAAGTCTGAGTTTCACTGCCCTTGTTGATTACCTCACTCCAAGAACGTATTACAGAAGCTCCATCATAGAACTGAATATGGCTTATCACATAAATTCCTGTTTCCTGATCAAAGATGGTGAACTCCAGCTTTCTTCCTAAATTGTTGCGATAATCTCTATGATTTTCATATTTCATCCTATAGCCTGGGGCCGTAACTATATACTTAGTACCGTGCCTCTCCAAAGGCCTGTCTAAGCCTGCTATATCTATCTCCACTAAATTAAAGCTTCCTTTTATAGAGCGTGCTTTTATATCCTCTGCACGAAAAGGAAGCGCAGAAAAATGTAAAAGCTTTAGCTCCTTCTCTTCAGTTATTTCAAATACAAGATGCATATTATTTTCATTTATATATATTTGATTCATGAAGTTCATCCTCCCGTTTTATACTCATTTTAATTATCAGAGCATATTATTGTTATTAAATATCTTAATTATAACATTGCCCCCTCTTATATAAATGTCTTAAGACAACTTCTTCTTATCTATTAGCGACTATTGAAAAGGTTCTTGCAACTGCTATAATATACATATAAATAATCTAGAGAGGATAGATTTCAATGCCGTTTTGTCTTTTAACGGAAGCATTTCCCAAAGTATCTTTTATGGGACGTACAGTAAGTGAGGACTGGTTTCATTTCCCTAGAATCACCAACGAATATTTGCTGTTCATTTTAAACAGCGGTACTCTTTATATAAAAGAGGATGATATAAATTACGAGCTACATGAAGGAGACATACTTTTATTGGAGCCAGAACGCTATCATGTGGGCTATAAATCGGCAGCAATAGACTATTTTTTTATTCACATGCCGCCAACTACCTTTTCCCCTATGGACTTTAATTCTCAAATTGATTTGACTGATTTTATGCTGAAAAACTGGCAAAACTACTTTAAATCCAATCCCTTCAGCTATGAACCCTATAGCTTTTCAAAGCTTCTGATTCCTAAGACCATGAGGCTTGAAAACAAGATTGTTCTTAAATCAATTTATGATCATATAAACGAGGCAATACAGGCATATGAAACAAGAAATGAATATTACAAATATCTTTGCTCCTGTAAAATGCTTGAAATTCTCATCAGTATTTCAAAAGAATATTCAAATATGATTTTATCCACAGGCTCTAAATCACAGCCTTATTTTAAAAAGGATGAAAAAATTGAAGAGGTGCTCACTTTTCTTCATGACAGCTATCCAAAGAAAATCAAGGGACTTGATATTGAAAATAGCATTAACATGAATTTTGATTATTTGAATAGACTTTTCAAGAAGCAAATAGGTCTTTCCATATTTGAGTATTTAACTATCTATAGAATCAACAAGGCAAAGGAATTATTGATTAACAGTGACAAGAAAGCTTATGAAATAGCAGCGCTTACGGGCTTTTCTAATGAATATCACTTTAATAGAGTCTTTTCACAAAAGGTAGGAATGCCCCCTGGTAAATTTCGTGAAAGATATTTGATGTAAAATAATCCACAGCATGCATTCTTTTAGAAGCAGTGCTGTGGATTATTCTGTAGATTACTTTAATTTAATTACTGCCTTAGCTGTGCCTGAAAGCTTAACCAGTGTTCCTTCCTCAGTTTCTGAGAAAGCAGCATCCGCAGATTCTATGCCTTTAACATTCACAAGTAAGATGCTTACATCCTGAACTTCTCTGTCAAATTCAACTACAAGCTCATTATCCTTATTGTAAGCATGAACCTCTAAAGCCTTTCCTGCAAGCTTATCGTATATTACGCATTTTGCGTCGCTTACCTTATAAAGTCTTAAGGTTGCACCTTTAACATAATCATATTCAAAGGACTTTTCAAAAGCACCCATAGGAATTATGCTGTTTTCCTTAACCATAACAGGAAGGTTGAAATAGTTATGAGTTTCCTTTGAGTATCTTCCTCCTTCAACTTCTTTTCCGCTTAGAAGATTTGTCCAAGTTCCTTCTGGAAGATAGTAGTTTACTTCTCCTCTTTCATTGAAGATTGGTGCCACAAGTATGGAATCTCCCAGCATATACTGCTTATCTAAATATGCGCAGGATGGATCCTCCATGAATTCAAGTATCATTGGTCTTACCATAGGCACTCCAGTTTTGCTAGTTTCAATAGCATTTCTGAATAGATATGGCATAAGTTTTCCTTTTAAATTTGTAAAATGTCTTAAAACATCTACAGACTCTTCATCAAAAAGCCATGGCACTCTGTAGGAAGAATTGCCGTGAAGTCTGCTGTGAGTAGAAAGCAAGCCAAAAGCAGACCAACGCTTATATATATCAGGTGTAGCCGTAGCTTCAAAGCCGCTTATATCATGACTCCAGTAACCAAAGCCAGAAAGACATAGGGATAAGCCTCCTCTTAGGCTTTCTGCCATGGAAGTATATTTTGCTGAGCAGTCTCCTCCCCAATGCACAGGGAATTTCTGAGAGCCAACGGTAGCACTTCTTGCAAATACTGCAGCCTTGGCTTCTCCAAAGCTTTCCTTTAATACATTGAATACAGTATCATTATAAAGATAAGTGTAGTAGTTATGCATCTTAAGAGGATCTGCACCATTGCTGTAAACCACATCAGTAGGTATTCTTTCACCGAAGTCAGTCTTAAAGCAGTCTACTCCCATAGCAACAAGTGCTCTTAATTTATCTTGGAACCACTTGCAGGCTTCAGGGTTTGTGAAATCCACAATAGCCATGCCTGGCTGCCACTCATCACACTGGAATACAGTATTATCTTTATTCTTTATAAGATATCCATTTTTCTTACCCTCTGCAAATAATGATGAATGCTGTGCTATATATGGGTTTATCCATACACAGATCTTAAGTCCTCTGCTTTTCAATCTCTCTAGCATTCCCTTAGGATCTGGAAATTGTCTAGTGTCCCAAGCAAAGTCACACCAGTTGAACTCTCTCATCCAGAAGCAGTCAAAGTGGAATACTTCAAGAGGTATCTTCCTTTCTGCCATTCCATCTACAAAGGAGGTTACTGTCTCTTCATCGTAGGAAGTTGTAAAGGAAGTTGTAAGCCATAATCCGAAAGTCCATGCTGGTGGAAGAGATGGCTTTCCTGTTAAATCTGTATACTTTACAAGCACATCCTTCATCTCTGGACCTGCTATAACAAAATATTCAAGTCTTTCTCCAGTAACACTGAACTGTACATGGGATACATTTTCTGAATTAACTTCAAAGGATACATTTTCGCTGTGATTTACAAATACTCCGTAGCCCTTATTTGATATATAAAAAGGTATATTCTTATAGGACTGTATAGAACTTGTACCTCCATCTCCATTGTAACATTCGACAGCCTGACCATTCTTTATAAAAGGAGTAAATCTCTCTCCTAAGCCGTAAATGCATTCATCTACATCCGTTGAAAGCTGCTCTCTCATATAGGAAGCTTGAGTAGTGCTTGGAATATTCCAGAAACCGTCATCCACTGTAGCAAGGTTTCTTAGAAGAGCCTTGGATTTTCTTTCTTTGATATAGGCCGCATTTCTCCAGCTGCTTTCAGTTATACGTTTTCCATCCTGGAAGAACTTAACGCTGAAGCCGCCCTTTTTAGCTATCTCTACTTTTAGATTACCGCTGATTAACTCTGCAGTCTCTTCTCCGTCAATTATTGTTGGTTTGAAGCCCTCGCTTTTATTTAACTGAAATAATTTTTCGTCCTCAGCTCCATCAAAATGAACCATGGACACCTTAACAATTCCCTCTATAGGAGACTCATATCTTATAGTTAATACAGGTCCTCCTAAAGTTTGCCCTCTGTTTTCAATGTAGGTACATGGAGCTAACACAGTAATTCCAGTATCATCACAATTTACGTCATAAGCCTGAGCTGGATAACTTACAGTAAAACCTTCTTTTACTTTCCAAAAACCATCTGTAAAATTCATAATTGTCCTCCTAAAATTTATTTTACGAGCTAAAAGCTCTTAAAGTTTTCTTTAAATATGTTACAATATAATAATAATGATATATTTATAAAATTTCTTGCGTTATTCCAGCAAATAATAACACTATTCTGATGTATAGGAGAGTTTTAAAATGGATAAAAATGCTTTAAAGGAAAATAAACCCCACGGAAGTCTAATGCTGCCACTAAGCTTTCATGAGATGAAGATATCCAATAATATTAATATATTGGACTGTCATTGGCATGAAGAGCTGGAATTTCTTTTAGTAACTGAGGGCAGAGCTTTGTTTCAGATAGAAACCTCCTCCTACGAAGTTAAAAAAGGAGAAGCCATTTTTATTAATAGAGACGAGATTCACGCTGGCTTTGCCATTAACAATTCTTCCTGCAATTATAGAGCTATAGTGTTCAATTCCGCATTTTTAAGCAGTCGAAATAGTGATGATATTCAAAACAAATACATCACTCCCCTAGTCAATGGTCATTTTCTTGTACCGAGACATATAAAACCTGAGACTCCCTGGGGAAGGTCAGTGCTGGATAAACTCTCCGAGATTTTTGTCTTTGAAGAAGAAAAGAATGCTGCCTACGAAATGCTTATAAAAGCAAATCTATACACCATGCTTTCAAAAATGCTCACAGCAGATAAAGGAAGGCTGCAGCATTTAGAAAATAGTGAGAATAGCTATAAAACGGAGAGATTAAAGGAGGTTTTAAACTACATTCATGACAATTATGGTGAACATATCACTGTAAAGCAGCTGGCGGAAAAGATAAATATGAGTGAGGGGCATTTCACCCGCTTTTTCAAGCAGATGACAAATAGAACTCCTATAGACTATATAAATTCCTATAGAATGAACATGGCAGCATACCTTTTAGAAAACAGCCAGAAAAAAATACTGGACATTTCTATGGAGGTAGGCTTTAGCAATTTCAGCTATTTTATCAATACCTTTAAGAAATACATGAACTGCACTCCCTCAAAGTACCTTAAGAGAATTGAAGGCTAAGGGTAAAAAACTATCTAGAAAATTCTCGGCATTTTATTCAATATAAAGCTATATTATAATTTATATTGTAAGAAAACGGCCGTTACTTAATGTATGTTTAAGGAGTGATTTTATATGGGAAATATAAATGAAAATTTATTAGAATGGGTAATTGAAAAAATTAAAAAAGAATACAAAGATGATATTTGTTTATTGATTGGCAATGATAATTTAAAGCTGGAGCAGGATTCTCAGGGATCATATTTTAACTATTTTGTTCCTGCAAATGAAAAAGGCTATAGCCTTTCCAGAACCTTTATTGTGGATGGCATAGGCTATGATTTATATCCAAGGTCCTGGCAGCGTATGGAAGCTATGGCTAATTTAGATGATTACAATACTACTGGTCTGGGAGATGTAGAAATTCTTTATTGCAGAAGTGAGGAGGATAAAAACCGTTTCCTGGCTATGCAGCAAAAATTACAGGAGAATTTGAAGGACCCTAACTTTATGTTCAAAAAAGCTCTTGAGAAGCTTAATGTAGCCATGGAAATCTATCAGACTATGGTCTTTGAAGAAAATCTTAGCAAGGTTAGAATGGCAGCGGGCTTTATTGCTGATTATCTCTCTGTGGCAGTAGCTTGCATTAACCACACATATTTTAAGTACTCTCAAATTAATCAAATAAGTGAGTTGTCCAATATGAAGACTCTTCCTCAAAACTTTATAGAATACTATAAAGCAATAATCCAGGCGGACTCAATGGATGAATTAAAAAAATTGTGCCATGTGATGATTCTCTCTACCCGTAAGCTTTTAAGCTATGTAAAACCCCAGGAAGAAAAAAAGGCTTGCCCTGCTGATTTTCATAATCTAGCTAGCTGGTATCAAGAGCTTTGCTACACCTGGAGAAGAATTTATTACTGGTGCGGTGAAAACAATGCTGAAAAGGTATTTGTTTGGACCTGTTACCTACAGCAGGAACTGAATATTGTGAAGGAAGAATTTAATCTAAAAGAGATGCCTTTAGCCGATAGCTACAATGCAGAAAATTTAGAACCCATAAGAAAACGAGCTGAAGAATTAGAAAAATATATAGTAGAAGAAATTCACAAGCATGGAGTAGAATTGGATGAATATGCTTTCATTGAAGATTTTCTAGCTAAAAATTCATAGGAAAGGTTTGATTTCCTATGAGATGCAGAAATGCAGCAGATATTTTACCAGACGACCTCTTAAAAGAATTGCAAAAATATATTTCTGGAGAAGCCTTATATATTCCCTCAGATAAAGAGCGAAAGAAGTGGGGCTCAAGCTCTGGGGCCAGAAAATTTTATACGGAGAGAAATGAAGAAATACGGTACAAGTTTTTTCACAAGGTGAACCTTGAAAAATTAGCTGAAGAATACTGCCTATCCGTTGAGACTATTAGAAAAATTGTTTATAAATAATAAGTCTATATTATGCAACAAGGTGCCTAGTCACCTTGTTGTTATTTCTATTGCCATATAGGAATTATGTAGATTCAACATTGACAATCTATACAATTTGAATTTTGTGCTATATTTTAAAATTTGTAATTTAATACGATGTTTTAGTTATACTATAATTATTAAATTATCTTTTGTGTTAATATTTAATTTGCTTTAATTATTAGTACGATGTACTAATAATGTATTTACATATTTATAAATTTGTAATATAAAATACTTATAAAATATATTTAGGAGGGATACTATGGCGCAAACAACTGTTAGCATTCGTATGGATGAGGATTTAAAAAAGCAAGCCGAAATACTTTTTTCAGACTTTGGTATGAATTTGAAAAAATCTATAGGGCAGCTTAATCAGTCCAAAGGCACTCCTCATGATATTATTGAGGTTGACAATGAATAAACTGTGGTCTGAGGAAGCTTGGAACCATTAAAATATGAACTGCAAGGTTTTTGGAACAGACGAATTGACTAAGTTAATCGATTAGTATATCGTATTAATAACGAACAAATTGAAATAGCTCAATGCCGAACTCACTATGAAAAGTAACTTGAATTAAATGTTAAAAAGATCTAGTATGCAAAAGTGTACTGGATCTTTTTAGTATAAAATTATATTTATAGTAGCTTATATTTTTTAAGAGCCTTGAACTCTTTTTACCTAAAGCTTATTTACAACAGTTGACACTTAAAAAAATAAATGCTAATATACACTTAACGTTAACGTCAATAAAAGGAGTGAATCATATGAGCTATAAAATTGGTGAGGTTGCTAAGCTTACCAATTTAACCACACGAACAATTCGATATTATGAGGAGCTCGGTTTGTTAGGAAATAAAAATAATAGATCCCTGGGGCAGCTTCGATTATTTGATAATGATGATATTAAACGCTTAAAGAAGATTCAAATGCTTAAAGATTTAGGTCTCACTCTAGAGGAGATAAGCCAAGTCATAGAGTTGTACTTTACCGATGATCATATCATAGAAGGTAAACGTCAAGTGATTGAAATTTTAAAGAATCACATCATAGTAGCCGAAGAGAAAATAAAAGAATTAAATGACTTTAAGATGGAGAGTCAAGAAAATATTCAAAAGATAGAATCCATTATTAAAAATACTGAAAATAAAAAAAATAAGTAGTAATTAAAACTTATTTTTTTCCTTAAAACTTAACGTTTACGTTAAGGTAATTAAATAGAATTGGAGGATCTGCATCATGATTCAACACACAAATATAATTACATCTAAAGAATATAAAATGAACAATTTTATAATTATATTATTATCTATTGCCAGCGGCCTTACCGCTGCTAATCTTTATTACTCACAGCCTTTATTCGAAGAACTTTCTAGATTTTTCAATGTATCCTCTGCCATGATTGGAACTGCAGCTATGCTAATTCAAATTGGTTATGCATTAGGACTTATCTTCTTGGTTCCCTTAGGAGATATTAAAGAGCATCGTAAATTAATAATGACAATGTTATTTTGTTCAGCCCTATCATTGCTCGGTCTGTCATTTGCTCCAAATATATGGTGGTTATTAATCAGTTCTTTACTAGTTGGACTAACTTCCATCACCCCAATGCTTATTGTTACGCTAGCAGCACATCTGGCAAAAGCATCAGAAAGAGGACGGGTGATTGGAAACGTGATGAGCGGACTTCTAATTGGTATCTTATTATCTAGGGTATTCAGTGGAATTGTAGGCTCTGCTTTAGGATGGCAAGCTGTTTATAGAATAGCTGCTGCAATGATGCTGTTATTAATTATAGTATTTAGCTTCTGGCTTCCAAAATCTTCTCCAGATACTGTGATGAGTTATAGAAAACTTCTTAAATCTTTAGTTACATTACTTAGAAATCAACCTGTTTTAATGGAGGCCTCACTAATTGGTGCAATGATGTTTGCTACTTTCAGTGCTTTTTGGACCACGCTTTCTTTTTTACTTAAATCTTCGCTTTACAATTTAGGTGCTGAAGCTGCAGGTTTGTTTGGATTGGTGGGAGTAGTTGGAGCTTTAGTTGCTTCTGTTGTGGGGCAAGTTGCCGATAAAAAAAGCCCTAGATTTACATTAACTATAGCCATTATAATCTCTGCTTTATCTTACATTTGCTTTTGGGCTTTCGGATACCAAATGTGGGGACTGATTAGCGGAGTAATCTTACTAGACTTGGGAATCCAATCTGGGCAAATTTCAAATCAAGCCCGCATTAATGCTTTAAATGCTGCAGCTCGTAGCAGGAACAATGCTGTTTATATGGCATTTTATTTCTGCGGAGGCGCCTTAGGTTCATTCCTTGGAACATTTTTTTGGGGATTATTAGGCTGGTCTGGAGTATGTATCTGTGGAATATTATTTCAAGCAATTGCAGCCACAATCCATATTTATGGTATAAGGCACAGATAAAAGCATAAAAAGTAGTCCCTTCTTTTTAATTAGGCTATATTTTAAAAGGATGTTGATAAAGGCGTTTTTCGTCTAGCATGGTTTCTTTCAGAACCCATGTAAGTAACTCTAAGGGCCGCTTTGTTATAATTGGCTACCAATTTTATTGCGCCATCCATGGCGCTAAAATTGCTTTGCCCGTCCTAGGCAAAATTACGCCAATTATAAGTCGCAATCCCTAAGAGTTTCTAGAACTTAAACGATAATATCAACATTTTAAAACATAGCCTCCCGAACTGAGGCCACTGAAAAACTAAAAAATATTACTAATTTAGATATATTTGTATATTTTCGCAGGTGATTTATGTCTAAAAAGTTGTTACAAGGCTATTAGAAGGCCTTCTGACGCCTTACTTATTTTACCAAACAATTTGTGCAAAAAATATGGGGACTTTTTCAGTGGCCTCCCCGAACTGAAGGAAGTTTTAAATCAGTGTAAAATCAACACTGATTTAAAACAGAGCCTTTAATTATTATTAGGTTTGCTGTCAGAAGAATGTTTTATAAGTAAAATATTTGCAGTTATAAAAGCTGTTACAGGTATGATAAGTATGATTCCTAAGCCGCTAGAAAGGATCTGAAACATTTCCGCGCAGAATATTTTATTGTTTATTATATCCGCTCCAGAATATTTTACATCCCTAAAATATATGAGAAGTGTCATAAACTCGCTTATATACGCAAAAAGCAGAGTGTTAATCATTGTTCCCAAGATATCCCTACCTATATTTATACCAGATTTTATAAGACTTTTTTTGCTGATATCAGGATTATTTACGTGCAGCTCATTTAATGAGGAAGCTATGGATATAGCTACATCTGTAATCGCTCCCAAAAGCCCTATTAAGGCCTCACATATTACTATTTTAGTAAAACTAATGCCTATATCCACAGAAAAATAAGCTATACTCTCCGTTTGCTCCTTACCAAAGCCTTGTATTTGAGACTCAGTACCAAGCTTGTAAATGGCAAGCATAGTGAGCAGCACCACTAAGATTACAGCTATGAGTGATGCCGTGGTCTTTTGATTCACCCCATTTATAAAAAACAAGGTGCTAGCTGTAATAATAGTAGCAATAATCACAGTTACTACTATGGGATTTAAGTTTAAGGCTATTAGAATCATCATAATAAAAAACATTATGAAATTAAAAAATAAAACGAAGAAGGATTTTATTCCTCTATTCCCTCCGATAACAGCCATTAATATAAAAAGAATTATCAATAATAAAGCTTGTACACTCATAATTTATTTTTCTCCTATCTTTGCTCTCTTAATAAATACAATGGAAATGAACATAGTAATAGGGATACTTAATACAATTCCTATGCTTCCAGTAAGAGCACGAATGATTTCCAAACCAAGATTTAAGCTTATCATTTCTGAAATAGGAAAGGAATTTTTGAGCAAAATCAGCAGCATAGGCATACTGCCGCTTATATAGGCAAAAACTAAGGTATTTGCCATTGTACCAATAATATCCTTCCCTATTTCCATTGCAGATTTTATTAAAGCTTTTCTTTCAATGTCTGGATTTGTATCATATATTTCTTTGATAGAAGAAGCCATAGAAATAGATATATCCATTATTGCACCTAGAGTTCCTATCAAAATTTCAGGAAAAAATATTTGTTCTGGCAGGTGAGTAAGGAATTCCATTCCCTCATAATGAATACCTTGTCCATTAGTAAATTTTATTACTATATAAGCAATGAGCATAGAAGCAACAGTCCCAGCAATTGTGCCTATTATAGCAGCGTAGGATTTTTTATTTATTCCGCTGACTAAAAAAATCGATAGGACTATAAACAATATACTGGCTAAAGAGGAGGTAAGCAGTAGGTTCCAGCCGCTCAAATAAAGGGTTACTACAGCTAGTATAAGAAAAATATTTATGGTCAAGCTTACAAGGGCTCTAAAGCCTTTAATTCTACCTATAAGCAACACAAATAGAACAAATAAAATCACCATGTAATAAAGGTAGTTATCCCTCTTGAAGTCTAATAAGCCTACTGCTGTGCTATTATCCTTTGAGTTTTTATAAATTGAAATAAACACCTTATCATTCTCTTTAAGATAGATACCTTTTGCATTTGAAAAAGTAGTGTTATTTTCGAAAGTAACTTTTTCTCCCTTGTGACTTCCATTCAGTACCACTGCAGTAACCTGTTGGTTGATTGTCTCATCGGTGTTTCCACTGGTATCTGTTGTCTGAGAGGTTTTATCCTGGACAGAGGTGACTTTTGCTACAGTCTTGTTATAATATTTCTCATTATTATTTACAAAATAAATACTTATAATAGTGAAAACTATAGCTATTATAAGCATAAAGGCATTTCTTTTAAATTTACTATCCAGCACCCTTTTCATAGTTTCTAACATTGAACTGACTCCTTTGTTTTAACCTATAAAATTTATATTTTTTACAATTATCATATTTTTAAATTGTATCACCTGCAACTTTATCTGTCCAACGTATATAGATTAATATATTCATACATTAATATACGTATTTACTTTTTTAATAAGTCTATTGCTACACAGCGTATCCTTGATGTAATCTATTATTTCTTGCTCTTATTCGCTGCATTTCTTATAATAATCTCACAGGACAAGGAAGAAGGTCTTCTTAATGGGTAATTGTAAAGAACAAAATACCTTGCAGCCACTCGAACTGCAAGGATTTTTATAAATTATAGATAAATTCCGCTATGCAAACACTAAATGAACCCAGTAGTATAGCAAAGTCAGAGTGAATATTACTGTAGCTGGTATTACCACAATTGTTGCATTTACATATTCCCTCCAGGGCACTTTAATATCATTTTTCTCCAGTATAAATATCCACATTAGTGAAGCCAAAGTTCCAATTGGAAGGAGCAATGATCCTATGTCGCTTCCCACAATATTAGACAAATAGATTGTTTTCAGCGTAATGGGATCTAATCCCATGTTGCTTAATGTTATAGTGCCAATCATTAAGGCAGGGTGATTATTAAAAATATTGGATAGAACAGAAATTAGTCCTCCCATTAAAAAACTTGCGTGAAAGAGACTTTTGCTCACAATTGGTTCACAGAATTTTATAAGAACGGCGGTTAATCCGATATTATTCAAACCATAAATAATCACATACATCGAAAAAGCAAACAACAATATATGCCAAGGAGTTTTCCTTAGAATATCCTTGGGGTTTGTCTTTAAATAATGCCATCTCCATATCAGCAATATGATTGAGCCTGATACTGCAACAATTTCTATTGGAATTCCAAAATAGGATGCAACAAATAATAGACATCGTATCGCAAAAACAAAGGCCAACATTTTTAGCATAAAACTTTTTCTTTTTTCTTTTGTATCAAGAGAGAAATTTCCTTTAACTGAATGAAACATCTTTGAAAAAAACATCTCATCAAGTTCTACCATTGGCTTAGGAAGAGTGCGCGGAAGTTTGCTTTTTAGCACAAAAAACATCAAAATTGACATGAATAGAAGTCCTAGTGTACCTGGGATAAACATCATTTTCGTATGGTCGTAAAGCGTCATATTTATAATCTTTAATGCAATCAAATTTGTTATATTACTTACACCTATTGGTGTACTTGAACCTGTTGCAATCAACGCTCCACTTAGCAGGTAAGGTATAAGCTCATGTGGGTATACGAATCCAAAGTTTCTTAATAACAATATAAGGATGGGAGTGGTAATTAAAATACTGCCATCATTATTAAAAAGTAAGGTCATAACAAAGCATAATAATTGTATATACCAATATAATCGATACCCAGAGCCTTTTGCTAATCTAGCTAGTGCAGCTGCAACCCAGTGAAAGAACCCAAAACTTTCAAGAATAACTGCCATAACAATGGTGGATATGATAGTAATAGAAGCCCCACCAATTTTATTGGTAATATCCTGCAAATTAGAATAATTTACAACTCCGATAAAAAGCAAAATTATTGCTCCTACCGAGGCAGGATATGCTTCATTTATCTCTGCTGGTCTTAAAAAAATAATTATCATTGTCATAATGAATACAAAAATTGTTGCTATAGCTACACTAAAAGTGGCTATAATTAAGCTTCCAAAGATCAGTACAGAGAAAAGAGCTATAAAATTGAAATCCTTCCATGGCTTAATTGGTTTTGGGGGCGGCGGTGGTGGAGGCGGCGGGGGTGAAAATCCTATTTTCTCATTATGAGAATAAAACTTATAGATGTGACGTGGCATTTTTCCATATTCTCTAAGTGAAGGTTTGAATCCTCTATATGAATTGAAAATATTTAAAGCGTTATATTTAGAATTTTCTAATTTTTCATCGTATCTATAACACCAAACTGTATACAATATTAATAAAATTATTATTAGCACGGTACTCATCTTTTTGTCCTCCCGTTCTTAAATTTTGCTAATCTTCATCTGCAGATTTCATCATTATGAATATCTCCTAAGTATATTGTATATAGGGCTTCTAAGCTAAAATTAAGCTTTATACAGTTAAGCACTTTAAACTACTAAGTTTTAACTAATGCTTATTAATTCCTAACTCAGAAACCCGCATTCAAATTTTAGTTGCCTAATATTGCAATAAGAGCATAAGGTTTAGTAAATACTTTCTATAGAATCAGAATTTAATATTACTATGCCTTTTTCAGTCTTAAGCTTTAATATATCAGTATCTTCATCAGTTTTTATAATAGTACCCTGTATTTTATTGCCACTTAATGTAACAACAGTTACGTTATATCCAAGTTCGCCTTCATTTAAATTATTAATATTCACTAGTTGTTCCTCCTCTTATGGATTTCATTATAATTTGATAAATACTGTATCTGTGCAGTATTAATTTAAAGCTAAGTTTCAATATGAATTAATACATACTTTCAATTGCATTGATATTAACCAGTATCAATCCATTCTCAGTTTTAAGTTTTATGAAATCAGTGTTTTCACTATCTCTTAAAACTTCGCCTTGTATTTTGTTGCCACTCTTTGTTACAATTGTTACATTTGTTCCCAAATAAATTTCTTCTATTAATTTAACATTCATATTTATACCCTCCTTAAGTAATAATTTTTTAGATATGAGATTCAGCCCAAAAATTATAAAAAAATATATTTTTATAGGCGCTGTTCTTAATTTTTTACACTTTTACAGGTCGCATGAGCTAAGAAAATTTTTAGTCCTATGATAATATATTTTCAATTTTTTAAAAGGTTCATTGTTAATAAAATTACTTGTGGAAAAATTATCGTATTTGTAGGAATTTTCGTAACATTGTTGATTAGAGCTTAATAATATGTAATGAAAAGTTAATTTTTAAAACTTAGTATATATTGGCAATAATTAGATATAGCAAAGGGTTTAAAATATTATAAAGAGAGGTAATCATATGGAAAGAAACTTAAATACACCAGAAGTAAGAGATAATAGCTTAACTACGAATATCAAGCCTAAATTAGTCGGAACGGCAACACGCCAGGAGCTGATTGAGAGAAAAATTATTTTTGATGCTCCTAAAAAAGACGTAGTGCTGAAAGTAGTTAATATTATAAATGATATTGAAATAAAGGATACAGAAGTAACTGATGGGGTTATTTTAGTAAGTGGTTACTTAAATAGCTGCATTGTATACACTACTTTGAAACGACCACAGTCTGAAAACAATAATCAAGGAAAAAACAATGGAAATAATAGCTCTGAAAACCACGGCTATGTAAATGACCAAAACAATAAGAGTAATAAAAACAATAAGAATAAAGAAGAAGCTAAACCAGGCTGCAGTATTGTAAATGAAAGCATCGCTTTAGATGGTGTTGTTCGTCATATAACTGTTTGGATACCATTTAAATCATTTGTGGCTGCTCCAGAAGCTCAAGCAGGAGATATTTCCTCAGTTACATCTTCAGCTGTTTTAGATGACTTGAAATCAATTGCTATTGAGCCAATTTATGAAGAAGAAGAAGAAGAAGAGAATGGGGAAGCAGTTATTTCTACAAAAGTCAATGAAGAAGATCATAAATTTATAAAAGGAATAGTTGCTAAAGCATTAATTGAATTAAATGTTGATATAAAAAGATATTCTGAAGATTAATAAAGAGGATGTTTCATATTTGATTATGAAACATCCTCTTTTGAAATTTAGCAAAAATAAGTAATCTGATCAGGATTTATATAATATGTTTTTTCATCTGATTTTAAAACAATTAGATAATCATAATTAAAGATAACCTCTCCTGATATGACTTGGGTAGAGGTAGTATAAATCGTTAAATAAACTCCTTGAAAATTGGAATTTATAAATGATGCCAGAGGGGATTTTAAAACATTTTTATTATAATTGTCTTTTCTCTCTTCACTCTCTGGCAGTATAACATTGTCTTGCAGCTCATCATAAGTAATAGCTTCATTTTCTGGTAAGCAAATATTGTCTTTCGGTAAGTTTGCTGAATAAGAGTAAATTATTTTAGTCTCCTGGGGCGGAGTCACATCATGAAATTGTACATCAGGAATGTTAGTTTGAAGCTGCATAATTTCTTTATCTGGTGCTTTTTCCAATAATAAATCTTCACTTTCAACCACTTCAGCAGGTTCGCTAGCTTTATCGCTGGGTTCATAAGCATCTTGATTTTCAGTATCCATATCTTTATACTCTGCTGTCCAGTATACAATTTTATCACAATTGATGTGATAAATCATATTATTATGTGCTTTTAATATAACAAGTTCTTCTTTTGGACTTTTTTTATAATACCGAAGTAGTTTGCAATGAAGCCTTCTACATTTGGAGTCACAGTCATAAAGAACTGTAATATATTTGCCTATAAATTTATCATAATCATTAAAACAATAATCAGACATTATATAAATTCCTCCCAATTAAACTGTTAATATACTGTACTTACTGATGATTGTATATGTAAAAGAGGTACCGCTACGGTAGCCTCTAAATTATTTGTGTTTATTTAAACTTATAATCATAAAATACAATAATTACAAGATAAAATTTTAATATATACTTTCTATAGATGAACTATTTACAATTACTATACCCTTTTCGGTTTTAAGTTTTAATACATCTGGATCTTCAGTATTATTTAGAATAGATCCCTGTATTTTATTTCCGCTCAATGTAACAACTGTTACGTTATAACCAAGTTCACCTTCATTTATTTTGCTAATATCCATCAATTTTTCCTCCTCTTATAAACATTCTTATAGTTAAATTTACATGACGATTAATATATGCTTTCAACTGCACTAATATTAATTACTGTTATTCCATTCTCGGTTTTTAGTTTTATGAAATCAGAATATTCGCTAGTTCTTAAAATTTCTCCTTGTATCTTGTTGCCGCTTTTTGTTACGACTGTAATTTTTGTTCCTAGATAATTTTCTTCTAGTACTTTAATGTTCATATTAATGGCCTCCTTATAATCTTTAAAAGTCTTTAATAGAATCACTTATTTTTAATTATATTTAATTAAAAAATTTATTTTCTCAATATATATTATTAAATTTTAGTCAATAATGTTACGAAAAATCCTGCAACTAAAATAATTTTTAAACAAGTAACTTAGCTGAACATTTATTTATGGCGTTAATATACTATATCGAGCCTGTAATTATGCTGCTATTCTTCATCATGAGAGTTATATTAATTACCAATTGTAGAATAGGGGGGTGAAATCAATGTCAGAAAATCTAGAGGAAAGCAAAGAAAAAGAAATAGATGATAAAGGACAATATGTTTCGGTAATGATTGAATCCGGTAATAAACACTCTTACATTAATGGAATATTTCTAGGAGAATCTAGTGAATATTTCATAGTTAAAGACAGCAGAAATAAAGTTTTTTATATTCATAAAAACAAAATAATATGTCATATATTTGAAGAAAAATAAACTTTGTAGCTTATCTATTAACATAAAAGTATTTCTATTAAAGGGTATTATTACACGTACTAAGCTTTTTAACAGTACTAAATATGAAATTTTCTCTGTTGGCAATGAACCTTTTAAAAATTTCGAAATATATTATAACTAGGATAAAAAGTGTCAAGCTTGGTAATGACAACCAAAAACAGCGGTATGAATATAGATATTAGCCAGTTATATAAAAATTTTGCACTAACAAGATTATAGAGGAGGCAGACATATGGAAACAAACTTAAATCCACAAGGAATAAGTGACAATAATATAAATAAAAAAGCTGAACTTATATCGATTGGAAAAGCATCTCGTCAAGAACTAATTGAAAGAGAAATTATTTTCGATGCACCTAAGAAAGATGTAGTATTAAAAGTAATTAATATCCAAGATCAAATCGAAGTAAAAGACATAAAGGTTGGCAATGGGACTATTTTAGTAAGTGGTTATCTAAATAGCTATATTTTATATACTACCGCAAAAAGACCACCTTCAGAGAATAACAACCAAGAAAAAAGTAATGAAAATTCAAACAACTCCGAGAAAAATGGCTATGTAAATATGCAAAATAATAAGAATAGCGACAATAAGAACAAGAATAAAAACAAGAAGGAACAGCCTAAGCCAAGCTGCGGCGTGGTAGATGATAACATTGCTGTAGATGGTGTTGTCCGTCATACAACTGTTTGGATCCCATTTAAATCATTTATAGCAGCCTCAGAAGCTCAAGAAGGCGATATTTGCTCAGTTACATCTTCATCAGTTTTAGATGACTTAAAATCCATTGCTGTAAAGCCAATTTATGAAGATGAAGATGAGGAAGAAGGTTCCACTGTATCTATAACGCTTGGAGAAGATGAACAGAAATTTATAAAAGGAATTGTTAATAAAACTTTAATTGAACTTACTGTTGAAATAAAAAGATATGCTGAAAGCGAATAGCGCATTCATAATGTGTATATTTCATATCTAGGAAAGTGTAACTTATAGTGCACTTTCTTATTTTGTTATTAATAATTATAATTAACCTGCAAGTTATCCTTACTTTATTACAAAATTAAAGCCCTTGCAGTCATTGAATCTGCAAGAGCTTTCTCAGTGTGCCCAAGAGGAGTCGAACCTCCGGCACGCGGTTTAGGAAACCGCTGCTCTATCCTACTGAGCTATGGGCACATATTAAATTTGTTTTTCACAATATATTATTATATACTATGGTAACAATTATGTAAAGGCAGTTTTATTAGTTACAGTTAATCCGTAATATAAAAAATATGATATGATATTAATTTTCTTCATCCGATCCAGTCATAATACCAAATAATTGTTTTATATAATCTTGTTTCTCATTTAAAACTCGTACAATACGAATTTTATCAAATTCAAGATGATAAAAAATATAATTTTTTTCTGAAAATATATACCTGTATTCCGTAGGAACATCAATAATATTTCCAAGGTCAACTCCTAATACAGGATATTGTTCTAGCTTTCTGATATCAGACGTAATTTTTTTTAAAACTTGTTTTGCAGTATTGTCTCCAAAATTGGTTAAAATATAGTCTCTTATGTTCTTCAAATCTTCTAATGCCATTGGCGAATATTCAACTTTTGTCATAATTTATAATCCTAATTCAGCTTCTACATCTTCTGGAGAAAGCCAACCTCTCTCACGGGCAGATTTTTCACCTTCTTCCAGCTTAGCAAGTAACTTAACTTTAGACTTTAATTTATCCAATTCCGCAAGCTTTATAATGGCAAATTCTCCACGCCCATTCCTAGTCAAATAAACGGGACTATTTTCTGATACTTCATTAAGCACTTCTGTATAATTTCTCAAATCAGAAATTGGTTTAATATTTGGCATTTTAATCATCCCCTTTTTTAAATATTATATCTTGTTTTGCTGATAATATCAACGCAAATTAACATGTTAATTTGCAGCATAAAACAAGTATAAAAGGAACTGAAAAGCTTATAAACCTCTTAATTGACTCACTATACTTCATCATTTATCTCAAATAACAATAAATTATGCCTCCATATTGCCTTCCACTTCTTACCTCAAAAAGTAGTAATTCATAAGACAATTATGTTAAAATTATAATAGATTGATTATAATATATACTATTCATAAATATACTTTTTATCCCTACAAATTAATTTACTAAAGGTGTGATTAAATGGTTTATAAAAATTCTGTGCAAAGATTAAAGGAAATAGTTAAAATAATGGCTCAATATGGCTTCGGCTTTATTGTGGATTCAAAGATCAGCAAAAACAATAAATCACCTAAAAATCTCAGAATGGCCTTTGAGAAGCTAGGCCCCACCTTTATTAAAATAGGTCAAATACTTAGCACTAGACCTGATATTCTTCCCCCAGATTATATAAACGAACTTATAAAGCTTCAAGATAATGTTCCTCCTGAAAGCTTTGAAGAAATATCTGAGGTAATAAAAAAAGACTTCAATATGTCTATAGATGAACTTTTCAAACAGTTTGATAAAAAAGCCTTTGCTTCTGCCTCCATATCTCAGGTACATAGAGCTGTGCTTTTCGATGGAAGAGAAGTGCTTGTGAAGATTCAGAGACCTCACATATATGAAAAAATGAAAATTGATATATCCATACTAAAAAGAATTCTCAGCTTTACTAAGGCTAGAATAGGCGAAACCTTAGTGGATCCTAAGGAAGCCTTGGATGAGATAATGGAATCTACTGAGAAGGAACTTGATTTCAAGATAGAAGCAAGCAATATGGATAAATTCAAAGAACTTAACACAGGAGTTGAAGGTATAGCAGTTCCCTATGTCATAAAAGAAATAACCAGCACTCATGTGCTTACCATGGAAAAAATAAATGGAATAAAAATTTCTGATGTATACGCGTTAAAGAAGTCTGGAACTGACCTTAATCGCATAGGCAAAAATTTAGCCCTTTCCTTCTTTAAACAAGTATTTGAAGATGGTTTTTTTCATGGTGATCCTCATCCTGGCAACCTTCTTATAAGAAATGGTCAAATATGCTTTATTGACTTTGGAATAGTGGGAAACATACCTAATTCCTTGAAAAGTGCTTTGAACGAAGTTATAACCTCTATAGTTTTTAATGATATAAATAAGCTCATCTCCATACTCATGTCCATAGGAGTAAGAACCGGATATGTAAATAGGAATCAGCTATATGAAGACATTGACTATCTATTTGACAGCTATCTTTCCACCTCGCTCATGAATATAAAGGTTTCTATAGTATTGGAAGAGATAATGGATATATCCAAAAGAAATAATTTAAGAGTTCCCAAAAATCTTGTACTTTTGGCAAGATCCTTGGTGATAATAGAAGGCGTTCTAACAAAAGTATCTCCAGATATAAATATGCTGGAATTATCTAAACCCTACGTTATATCAAATCTAAGAAAGAGTCAGCTTAAGGATTTAAGTTTAGAAGATATAGCTTCAAAAGCAATCGTATTTACTAAAAATTCTGCTAGGCTGCCATCAAAGCTTATAGAGCTGTCTGAAAGCTTGATAAGAGGCAGAGCAAAGATTCAATTTGAACATAAGAATTTAGAAAATCCTATAAATTCTCTTAACAAAATGGTGAACAGAATGGTGGCGGGTCTTATGGTTTCCTCCATGATAATAGGCTCTTCCCTGATAGTTAATTTTAATAATGGCAGCAAGATTCATGGAGTATCTGTAATTGGGATTTTGGGCTTCGGCATAGCTGCAGTAATGGCTCTTTGGGTGCTTATATCCATAATTAAATCAGGTAAAATGTGAGTTATTTAAACATTTCCCAGGAAATTAAAAACCCCTGAATAATAAGAAGTATTTTCTTATTATTCAGGGGTTTTTGTATATTCAAGCTTTTGCTAAAGAGCAGCTGCGGCTTCTTTCTTTGATTGTATTTTTTCTTTAAGCTTATCCGCATGACTCTTAAGTGTAACTGATATGATTAAGAATACTATCATAACAGCTATTAGGATAAACATATCCTTTGTATATACTGCATAATCCACACCGGATATAGCCTCTCTAAGGGCTGAAGTAGCGTAGGTAAATGGCATAAATGGATTTAACGCTTTAAATAGCCCTGGTACAAGCTCTAATGGGAAGGTCCCTCCGCTGGAGGTAAGCTGCAATATTAAAAACACTATAGCAAGCAGTCTTCCTGCATCTCCCATCAGGAATATCAAGCATTGTATTATGGCTATATAAACAAAGGACATAATCACATTGGTTGCAAAGTACAGCAGCAGGTTATCAGGTTTTAATCCTAAACAAAGCACCACTACACTTACCAGCATAGACTGCATTATACCTATATATCCATAGGATAAGAATTTGCCTAGCACTATGGAGCGTGAGCTTGCAGTTATATCTTCATCTACTTTATCAGTTATTACGAAGAACATCATTATAGCTCCCACCCATAAGGATAAAGGAATGAAATATGGTGTAAAACCAGTACCATAATTATTAATAGCATTCATAGGCTTATTGTTTATGGCTAATGGCTCTGATACGAAAGTTGCCATACTGGTTCCATCATTTTTAACTCCATCCTTAAGAGTTTTAGCACCATCCTGCAATTTTGATGTAAGCTCATCGCTGCCGGATTTTAATTTACCCAAACCATCATCCAGTTGAGTTCCTCCATCTGTAAGCTTGCTTATTCCATCAGATAGTTGAGGAACACTGGAATTTAAAGTTCCTACTCCATTTTTTAATTCTGTAGTACCATTCCCTAAAGTAGTCACCCCATTAACCAAATTAGTTGAACCATTGGAAATCTGGTTTATTCCATCATTTAATGCTGTGATGCCTGAGGTCATGGTTGGCAAGGAAGCTATCAGCTCTTTTGCTTTTTCTATATTATTATCATTTAATGCTGCTTGTATTTGAGCTAATGCATCACTGTTATTTTTCATCTGATTTTCCAGATCAGTAACTGTAGCTATAAGCTCAGGAGATTTACTTAAAAGCTGCTGAAGCTTTGCTTTATCTAAGCTGTTTATAACAACTTCAGCCTGATTCAAGTCTGTCATAACAGCATTAATCTTTTTCTGAGTATCTTGCTGCATTAAATTTTGTGACAAGGTATTTATTGCCGCCAGCTTATCTGCATTATTTTGCAATAGAGTTTTAAGCTGAGGAAGTGCAGCCATTATATTATCAATTTGAGTCTGGTTTGTAGCTGCAAAAGTTAATATCGTATTAGTTGCCTCTAAAATGCCTGAGCTCTTTAGTCCATTTAAGCTCTGTTCCAACTGAGGAAGGCTTCCTATGGTCTCTTTTAAAGCCTTATACTGCTCCGGGCTGTTTGTCTTTAAATTGTCCAAGGTTGTAAGCATGGCTTGCGCTTGATTTATAAGTGAAGCTGAAGCTGACATCTCCTGATTAAGCTTGGTCATATCCGTTAGTAGTTCAGTAGTAGAAGCTGCATACTGTTCATAGCCTTTAAGTCCTTCCAGTAAACTTGCAGGAGCGCTTCCACCATTTACTGCCGCTTGAAGCAAAGCTTCCAGATCCTTTATAGTTGTGGAGCCATTTCCATCACTTTTACCGCTAAGTGCTCCAATTTCCTGAAGCAGACTTCCTTCCTGAGAGGAAAACATAGATATTACGTTTTGTCCTACAAGCTTATGGTAATCTTCTACAAGCTTTTTCATATCAGCCCCATTAGCTGGGTTTGCTGCATTTATTATGGCAGTTACTCCTCCATAAATAGTATCATTGCTTGTAGAAAGACTCTGTACTTCCTGAGTTCCAAGCTTATTAAAGTTTCCAAGTACTGTTTGGGAATCTTTTAATATGTTTGCTAGAGCTCCTGAATTGTCCATAAATGCAGGAAGCTGAGTAACCATCTGATCTAAGCCATCTATATTAGGTATATTTTGTACTGATACCATAAGATTCTTTAATACGCCAGCATTATCCACTACTTTTTTCATAGCCGCCGTGTCATTATCCGTTACGTTAATAGTTTTAGCTATTGATGCAAGGTTTTCAGTGCCTGAAATAAGTGCTTTTACATCGCTAGGATTTGTGCTTAAAATAGTTGCTGCAGATGCTTTTATTTCAGGATTACTGTCGTAAGCTTGCTTTAAAGCCTCCGCATCAGCAGTAGTTTTTCCTATTAAGTTAAGATTTTCTTGAGTTAAGAGTGGTTTTATACTGCTAATATCTGTGCTGGATAAAAAGTTAACATCCTTCATAGTGCTCTTAAGTCCACTTACATTTTTATCGCTTAAAAGATTTGAAAGAGAATTATTCTGTGCCCCAAAGGCTGACAAGGCTCCATCCAGCTTAGCCTTTAAGGTATTTATCCCAGCTTGCTCTTGCTTGATTCCAGCATCTAAAGTTACTGTTCCTTTTTTAAGTCCCAAAGGATTTCCATTGGAGTCTATATTCTGATTATTTACTCCATTGTCAAGAGCTTCAGTTCCTGAATATAGCTGTGACACTCCCTGTGAAAGCGAAGGCACATTACTATTTAGTGTACTTAGTCCAGCCTTTAACTGAGTGCTTCCATCCTTCAGTTTAGAAGTTCCATCACTTACCTGCGAGCTTCCATCTGCTGCTTGACTCATTCCATCCTTAACCGTATTAAGGCTGTCAAAGGCAACTTTCGTATATTCCTCTGTAATTGTTTTTGATATTTCCTGCTTTAGCTGAAGCTGAACCTTGCCATCTATCTGAGATGCAAGGAAGTTTTTCTTATCATTCTCCGTGAAAGTTATAGTGGCCTGCTCTGGTTTTCCGTCTTTAGCGCTTACAATTTTTTCCGAGAAATCTTTTGGTATCACAAACATACCATAGTAGTCTTTCCCTTTGACACCATTTTCTGCCTGTTCTAAAGAAACGAATCTCCAGCCTAATTCACTGTTTTTCTTTAATTTATCTTGTACATCTTCTCCATAATTAACTTGCTTCCCATCCTTTTCAGTACCTTCATCTAAATTTACTATAGCTACAGGCATACTTTTAAGTTTACTGTATGGATCCCAGAAAGCTGCTAAATATAATAAACTATAAAGAAGTGGGACGATAATTATAGCAATTACAGAAACTCTTATAAATCTATTTTTTAGCGTACTGCTTATATCCCTGGAAGCTATCCTTAAAAAGTTCATATTCTCACCCCTTGTAATCTTTTTTGTGCTTTAACGCTTTTTCCTTAAGCGAATACAGTTTGTACATTTTTGTACTGACTGGTCAGTTTATTTATACTATTATTTTTTTGATTTGTCAATATAGATTCTAACCAATACTGATTTGGAACAGAACAAAAAACAGTTGGAAAGGGGGACTAACCAACTGTTTTGATATTATTTCTTAAATTATTTAATTTCTATGGTTTAATAATACTATAGTTTTGTGTCAAAACTTTGTAGAGATTAAGTACGGTTTGTTAATTAACTGTAAACATTTTCACAATCTACTCCCTTTAATATATAATCCATAAGGTTATCCACCACAGCATCTATTTCCATACTGTTGTTTATAAGTTCGTATATTGCAGCTGCACAAATGGTTCCGAACAAAGAATATGCCATGAGAGCAGCATTTCCGCCCCTTATAGCCTTTTCTGCTATAGCTTCCTTTATATACCCTTCTAATTGGGAAAAGTAGTCTTTTAAGGCTTTTCTGAGTTCTAACTGCCTTGATTCCTGCCCCCAAAGCTGACTCATTATCACTTTAAAAAACTCTTTATTTTCATAAACCATCATAAGCTGAACCTTGCATAAAATTTTGAATTTTGAATAAAAGTTCTTCTGACCTTTTACCGCCTCCTCAACTCTATATGATAACCTGCTCATCCCTTCTTCCATTATGTAGTTAAATATTTCTTCTTTGCTATTAAAGTGATAGTAAAGTGTGCCTTTTGCCACTCCTGCTTTTTCTGCAATGCTGTCCATAGTGGTTTTATTGTATCCGTTCATAGAAAACTCTTTTATTGCTACTTCAAATATAGCATTTTTAGTTTTGTTCATTTGAAATCCTCACTCCATAGTTAAATATATTTTTATAATATACCAATATTTTTATCCCTTCAACCTTTTATTATATGCTATGTTATTGTGTTGAGAGGGCTTTACTATTATAATTTACTTAGCGCAGAACTAAATTTAAATATGGAGATATTGGTATGATTAAAATTTACGATAGAAATACTAAAGATTATGAAATTGAAAAAGTTGCAGGGGAAAAATATTTAAATTGGATATACTCCTCTCCAATAGGACTCAGTATTTTAGAGCTTATAGTGAAGAAAAAACTATTTTCTAAATTAACTGGATTATATTGTGACAATCCTATAAGCAAAGGCAAAATAAAAGCCTTTATTAAGGATTTTGATATTGATATGTCCATTTGCCAGGATGATGTTAATAGTTTCAAATGTTTTAACGACTTTTTTGTGAGAAAGATTACTCCCCAGGGACGACCCGTGGATATGGATAAAAACAGCTTTATATCTCCTGGAGACGGAAGGCTTCTAATACATGAAAACATTGATATAGATAATCTCGTTCAAATTAAAGGGTTAACTTACAGCTTTAGAGAGCTAATAAATGATCCTAAATTATTTGATATGTTCCAAGGGGGCAGCTGTTTAATACTTAGGTTGTGTCCTACAGATTATCATAGATTTCATTTTGTGGATGACGGCGTATGCCTTGATAATAACAAAGTCAAGGGCTATTACTACTCAGTAAATCCAGTTGCTTTAAACAAAAAGGAAAAATTATTTTGCCAAAATAAAAGAGAATGGAGCCTTTTCCAATCTGATAATTTTGGATCACTGCTATATATGGAAGTAGGAGCTACTTCTGTTGGTTCCATTGTTCAGAGCTACACTCCAAACCAAAGAGTGACAAGAGGAAGTGAGAAAGGCTTTTTCAAATTCGGAGGCTCTACAGTTATGATGTTTATAGAAAAAAATAAAGTTAAATTTGATGAAGATATTCTTTCTCAAACCGAAGATGGCTTTGAATCAAAAATAAAACTTGGAGAGAAGATAGGGACAAAAGTAATATAGGCTTTATCCTATTAAAACTAATTTTTAGCAAATTAAACCCATAGTAAACATTTACTTTTAATAAATGTTTACTTTTTTATGCGTTTTTTTTGAATATTGTTAAAATATTTTTAAACAACTTACTAATGCTTTATATATTTAAAAAGAAATCTATAATTTAATTAATGACAGGTTTAGAACAAACATCTAAGCACTAAAACATTTGTATAAGGAAGGATGTAGGGTCATGAAATTATTCGCTTTAAAGCCACAAATACATACTTTCTGTAATTTTCAGGAGTTTGTTGAGAGCTTTAAGGTTGACGAAAATGACTTGTTCATTACAGAATTATCTGTTTTTAGAAAAAAACTGACAAATTTTTCGAAAGACTGGAACTGTATTTTTTTAAATAAGTTTTCTTCTTCAAAGGAAGCATATGATAGTATAAGTTTAGATATCAGTAACTATGATTATAAGAGAATAATTGCTGTTGGTGACAGCAGAGTGTTTAATGTAGCTAGAAATCTAGCTTCACAAAAAGGCTTAGAGCTTATACTGTTACCAGATGTATGCGATGTAGGAAACACCACCATAGGTTATAAAGAATTTGGTGCCTATTCATCCATGGATAAGCTTAATTCTAATCATATAGTTTTGATTCCTGAATTTTTAAAAGGGACATCCTCTAGAACTTTCATCATCGCTTCAATCAATACTTTGATAAATGCTATGGAATCTTATTTATCTGTAAATTCAAGTTCCTATACTGAACTTTTTAGTGAATCTGCCATAAAAACTGTGTTATCAGGTTTAAGAAGACTTTTAGATATTGGAAAAGATAATTTCAGTGAACTTTTAGAGGACTTCTTTATAGCATCAAATTATGCTGAAATTGCAATTAGTAACACAGGTTTTTGTTCTATAAATGCTTTATCTAGACCGCTTATGGAAAAATATCATGTTGTTCCATCGGAATGCTATTATGAGTTTTTTACAGATGTATTCAAAAAGTACAACTCAAAAAACTCTTCAGGTAAGATAAAGTTTTTAAATAACATTATCGGTGAATTTTTAGGCATTAGAAATGATGAACTTATATATGATAATTTACAGATTTTATTTAATAAACTGATGCCAAGAAAAAGAGGAAGAACCTATGGTATGACTTTGGAAGATGTGCAGGCATTTACAAAGACTGCTTACTATGATTACCGATACTTGTTCAATAATAGCTATATCTCTTTATCCTATCAGGATATTTTGAGTATATATAAAAAAATCTTTTAAGCCCCTATAGAACCAAAAGTTCTACTATGTATAATGTATGATTTCATCATTATATGTAGAATTAGTACTGCATCCCCCATATGCAGTACTAAAATAAAAAACCTAGTAGATTAGCCCTCCACTAGGTTTTTTTCTATTTATGCTTCTTTCTTTTTCAAAAGTACTGATATGGATAATCCTGTTACAACTGTTCCTGCTACTATAGCAATTAAGTAGTAGAGTAAGCCTGTTACTGCATGAGGTATGAAGAATACGAATACTCCACCGTGAGGTACAGCTAATTTAACTTTAAATAGCATTGAAAGTGCTCCTGTAACTGCCGATCCTGCCATGAAGGAAGGTATTATTCTTAGAGGATTTGATGCTGCAAAAGGTATTGCTCCTTCACTTATGAATGATGCTCCTAATGCCCAAGCTGCCTTTCCTGCTTCTCTTTCCTGTTCTGTGAATTTATCTTTAGCTATAACTGTAGCAAGCGCTACTCCTAAAGGAGGTGTCATACCTGCTGCCATAACTGCTGCCATAACCATGGATGGCTGTCCACTTGCTAGTGTAGCTGTACCAAAGGCATAGGCTGCTTTGTTTACTGGTCCTCCTAAGTCAAAGGCCATCATAAGTCCTAATATGATTCCAAGTAATACTGAGTTCGCACCGCTTAAGTTTTTAAGCCAATCACTCATAGCTGTATTTATAGCTGCCATAGGTGCTCCAACTATATATATCATTGCCAAACCTACTACAAGAGTAGATATTATAGGAAGTACCAGCACTGGCATTAAACCTTGAAGTGATTTTGGAAGCTTAATCGTTTTCTTTAAAAATTCTACGAAGTAACCAGCCATGAAACCTGATACTATACCGCCTAAGAAACCTGCTCCCAAGGAAGCTGACAACATACCGCCAACCATACCTGGTACAAGTCCTGGTCTATCAGCTATTGAATATGCGATATAACCAGATAGTATAGGAACCATCAATGCAAAGGCATTGCTGCCGCCTATCTTCATAAGTGCTGCTGCTAAAGTTCCCTCTTGCTTAAAGGCGGTAATTCCAAAAGCAAAGGATAGTGCTATTATAATACCTCCAGCTACTACGAATGGTATCATGAAGGATACCCCTGTCATAAGGTGCTTATAAGGGCCTTTTCTCTCTGAGCTTTTCTGCTCTTTTATCTTGCTGACTTCATCTGTAAGATCCGCTGAAGCTGCTTTATAGGCTTTTGCTGTCTTAGCCCTGTCTATAAGTCCCTTGGCATCTTTAATAGCATCTGAAACTCCAACTTCCACCATTTTTTTGCCTACAAATCTGTCTTTAGAAACATTAGTATCTGCAGCGATGATGACACAATCTGCTTCTTTTATTTCCTTTTCTGTCAACACATTTTCTGCTCCTACAGAACCTTGAGTTTCAACCTTCATATCAACTCCCATTTCCTTGGCTGCGATAGACAATGCTTCTGCAGCCATATAGGTATGCGCAATTCCTGTAGGACATGATGTAATAGCTACTATTTTCATATTGATACACCCCTTCCTTTTATTCTAAGAATTTTAATATTTCTTCAGCAGTACTGGCATTTAACAGATTGTTTCTTAGCTCTTCATGCATAAGCTTTCTAGAGATTTGAGCCAGTAATCTTAGATGTTCATCATTTGAATCCTCCGGTACGGCTATTATGAAAAATAATTTTGCAGGAGTTCCGTCCATTGAATTATAATCTATGCCTTTTTTACTTCTTCCGAATGCTAGAGTTGGCTTTTTTACTGCATTGGTTTTTCCATGAGGTATAGCTATTCCCATTCCTATTCCTGTGGAAAATACCTTTTCTCTCTCCATTACTGCGTTGATGTACTCTTCCTTATTGTTTAAGTTACCAGTCTTATCTATGATGTCCGCTAATTCTCTGATGGCGTCATTTTTATTGTCTGCCTCCAATTCAAGCTTTATAAGATCCTTATTCATAATTTCTGTAATGTTCATAATTTCATCTCCTCTATAAATATAACAATTCAATTTGTTCTAAATACTTGTTTATTAAGCTTATATCCGGGCTTTGAGTACCCTCCGTAGTAACATTGGCTGTTCCAGTGGCTGCTGCAAGTCTTAAAGCTTCCTCCATGCTTTGCCCCTGTTCTATGGATAAAGCTAATGCTCCTACCATAGAATCTCCTGCTCCTACAGTGCTTCCTACTTTAACCTTAATTCCTTTTGCCTTAATCACCTTGTCTTTGCTTATCATTATGGAGCCTTCATGTCCTCTTGATACCACCACATATTCAACTCCATATTCAAGGATTTCCTTTGCTACGTCGATGAGCTCTTGTTCACTCTCTATGCTAACCTGAAAAGCTTTTTCTAATTCATGAATATTAGGTTTAATAAGGTATGGTCCAGCTTTTATGGCTTCTGTAAACTTTTTACCGTCCACATCTAATATAACCCTACATTTTTTTTCATTAGCTTCTAATATAATCTCTTTATAGAAGTCTTCATTTATTCCTTTAGGTAAGCTTCCGGAAAGAACTATCAAGTTTCCGTCTTTCATATAGGAGCTTATTTTTTCTCTTATTTTTGTAAGCTCTTCTTTAGATATCTGGGGACCATTTTCATTTATATCCGTATAAGTATTATTTACGATATCTACTATTTTAGTATTGAGTCTAGTTTCTCCAGGTATTCTAACAAAGTCATTTTCTATTTCTGAACTGTCTAGATGTTCTCTGATAAATTCTCCATTGGAGCCTCCTATAAAGCCTAATGCTGTACTTTTTCCGCCTAACTGCTTTATAGTCTTTGAAACATTTATTCCTTTTCCACCAGCATCTACTCTGGAAAAATCTATTCTATTTACTTCTCCAATCTTTAGATCAGATATTTTTATAGTCTTATCTACTGCAGGATTCAAAGTTACGGTTAAAATCATTAAATCCCCTCCTTTGCTGTAATTATTCTTATTCCCTTCTCTCTAAATTCTTTTCTCACTCCTTCATCTAGTTTGCTATCTGTAACTATATAATGTATTTTGTCAAAATCCGTAATTTTAGCAAAACATACTTCGCTAAATTTACTATGATCACAAACTATTATTACCCTTTCTGCACTTTCTATTATTTCACGTTTAGTCTGCGCTTCATTCATGTTTGGTGTGGTGATACCATAATCTAGAGATATTCCATTAGCTCCTACAAAAGCTATATCCACTCTTACATTTTTTAATATGCTGCTTGCTATTGGTCCTATAAGAGCTCTGGTATGACTTCTAAGAGTTCCTCCTATAACTATAACTTCATTGCTGTGATTATTAGAAAGCTCTATAGCTATATCTAGAGAATTAGTTATTACTGTGAGATTATTTGCCCTTATATTTCTGGCTATTTGAAGATTTGTAGTTCCTCCGTCTAAAGCTACAGTATCACCATCCTCTACCATAGAAGCAGCTTGCTTCCCTATGGCTATCTTTTCTTCTATGAACTTATCAACTTTTTCATAGAAAGTAGGTTCAAATTTTGTATTATGAACTAATACTGCTCCTCCATGAACTCTTTTGATAAGCCCTTCTTCTTCTAATTCTTGCAAATCCTTTCGTATAGTAACTTCTGAAACTTTATAGGTATCAGCTAAATTGGAAACCTTTACATCACCCTGAAGCTTTAGTAAGTTAATTATTTGAGCTTTTCTTTCTTCACCAAACATTTCCTTACTCCTTACATTTATATTGCGTTTGTTATTATTATCTTTGTTTGATTTTATTTTATTACGTTTTATTTCTTTTGTCAACGTTTTTTTAAAAAATATTCGAAAGCAAACGAAAGTTTTGTTTTAATTCTCTATTTTTTGAACAGTATAGGCAGCATATACTACCATGCATGCACCCAGAATTTGAGCAATATTTATCCTTTCTCCTAGAGCAAAGTAAGAAAATATTATTGCTACTGGTATTTCTAAATTTCCTATTATAGATACTCTTAAAGAGCCTATATGCTTTATTGATGAATAAAGCAGAGTTAGAGGCACTATCTCACATAATACTGCTAATATAGCTGTGAATATTATCAAGGATAAATTATATTCTCCTTTTAATAAGACTATGTTTTAAAAGGATGTTGATAAAGGCGTTTTTCGCAAATGAACTCAAACGATAATATCAACATTTTAAAACACAGCCTCCCGAACTAAAGGAAGTTATAAATCAGTGAAAAATCAACACTGATTTATAACAGAACCTTTAATAAAAATATAGGAGGTCTGTATATAATTAATGAAATCAAAGAAAATATCGTGGAGTAGAAATTGATGGTAAGTGAGTCCGTATTCCTAAGGTTTTTACCGGAATATACATTCATGAATGAGTAGAAAACTGCTGATAATAGTCCGCATAAAACTCCTATAGCAGATAATTTTTCTTTGCTGCTAATTACACCAGAGGTTAGCAAGCAGCCTGAAAATGCTATTATTATAGCCAACAGCTTTTTTGTACTTATTGGAGCTTTACCAAACAAAAAAACTATGAGAAGAACTCATAGTTTCATATAAATGCGGCTGACAGGAATCGAACCCGTAGCACCTCGGTTCGTAGCCGAGTCCTCTATCCAATTGAGGTACAGCCGCAAAATAACATTACTATATTAGCATAAACATCTAAAAAAATCAAATAAATTTTAAAATTATTTCCTTATTCAAGATTATATATATCTGAAAATTCTACGCAAGCTCTTTCAATCTTATTCTGCCTTATAAAATTTTCATTAATTTTCGAATCATCGTCTTCCACAAGTTTTACAGGAAGCTTTATAGTAAATTCAGTTCCTTCATTTAATTTGCTATCTACCCATATGGAGCCTTCATAAAGATCCACTAAATACTTCACTAATGATAGACCTATTCCCGTACCTTTGCTTCTTCTTGTAAGATTACTATCCACTTGAGAAAATCTATCAAAAATTTTTTCAAGCTCCTCTTTAGCTATTCCTTCTCCTTCATCTTTCACAGATATAAGAAGCTGATTTTGCAAATCCTTCACATTTACAAAAATTTTTTTACCTGGTGATGTGAATTTTACTGCGTTTGATAGAAGATTCATCATTATTCTCTCAATGCTATCCTCATCAAAAGCCATATATTTCTCTTCAATATCCGTATCAAAAATCAATTCAATCCCTTTGCTAGAAGCATATTCCACCACCGACATAGTCACATCTTCAATTTCAGCTATTATATTACTATTTTTGAGCTGCAGATCCATTCTTCCATATTCCAGCTTGGTTATATCTAATAAATTATTCACTATTCTTAATAGCTTGTAACAATTCTGCCTTATTATTCTATTGTATTTTCTAGCACTGCTTCTTCCAACTTCGCAAGTATTTTTATCAAAAATTAAATTTTGCAGTTGAACAGCTCCTAAGATTACATTTAAAGGAGTTCTTAATTCATGAGACAAATTTTCATAAAACTGAGTTTTCAACATGTCTGACTTTAACATTTCATCAAGCATGTTAGCACTTTTCTCATATTCTTCTCTATATTCCTTCACTAACATGCTATCTGATATGTCCCTGATGATACCTACAAATATTTTTTTACCTTTAAATATATAATTTTTTCCTTCGAACTCTAAATATTTTTCCTCATTATCCGACCTTCTCCTTATTTTAACTCGAGTTGGGCTTAATTCTCCCTGAATTTCCAGCTGCATCATCGCTTTGCAATATAAATCTAAATTTTCACCTTCCATTATAAGTAAATGTTTTATATCGTAACCCACCACACTATTCTCAGAATTTCCAGTAAAAATATTATTGGCCGAAGGATTAGAAAATATTATCTTACTGCCTATCTTAAAATATATACCATCAGAAAGAAGCTTTAACAAAGACGAGCCAAAGAAGGAAAACAGCTCCTTTTTTTCATTATTCAATACACATTTAAATTCCCCATAAATACCTTGTAAATAATCATCTAACTGTTCCATTTATACCCTCCAAAAATAATAAAAGAATCATATCATTATATTTTTATTTTATATAAAATATTCCATATTTACTTTTAAGGCTATTTGATTTTTGGTAACAATCAATATATTCTACATATTGATGGAAAATCCTCTATGAATTACTACTTTTTTAGTTACTTTTAAAATTTTGTGTGTATTTTTAATAAAAATTTACTTAAGAAAGCAAGAATATCTTCTAAAAAATTCAATAATATGCTGAAACTGTAAAATTTACAATTTACTGTTAAAGGTAATTTTTATAAAAATTATAACTAGCTTAATTCTATCTTTACTCTGCTTCCAGAAATTCCATATTGTGCAGCTTCTACTAATAACTTAACAGGCACCCTGTTCCTTATTTCCTCTACATGACTTATTATACCTACACAAAGCCTATCTGAATGAAGTCTTTCAAGAGAAGACATAACTGTATCTAAGGCATCTGTATCTAAAGTTCCAAAACCTTCGTCCAAGAAAAAGAACTCCAAAGGAGCACTTCCTTTTAATTGTATCTGAGATGACAAAGATAGTGCTAAGCTTAAAGAGGTCAGAAAGGTTTCTCCTCCAGATAGAGTTCCTGTAGATCTTCTAGCTCCGCCATTAAAGTCATCCCTCATAATGAAGTTTCCATTTGAATCTATTTCTAAAGCATACCTTCCCCCTGTAATACTCTTTAACCTTTTTGATGCTTCTTTGCATATATATTTCATTTGATTCATGGCTATAAACTCAACAAATTTATTTCCCTCAACTAATTTGGATATGTCCTCCATGCAGCTGAATTCATGCTGAAGCCTCTTCTTTTCTTTTCTCAAAAGTTTATATTCTTCCAATTCTCTTTCCATATCTTTTATTCCCTTACCATAGGAAGCTATTTCTTTTATATTTTCTTCAAAACTTTTACTGAGTTCCTCTCTTCTTAGTATTATTAAGTTCCACTGTCCCTCATCTAATACCTTATCTCCTATTCTCTTCTTGACACCTTCTATATTGGCTCTTACCTTATTTAAACTGCTGTCATATTTCTCTATGGATTTTTCCACAATTTCCATTTCAGCTTCAGCTATGATTCCTTTTTCTACAGAAGCAAAGTCCTTAAAATTATATTGCTTCACCTGCGTTAGACAATTTTCTTTTTTTAACTGCTTCTGACTTATCATAAGGTTCATGCTAGAGTTTTCTGTGATGAGCCTATCGCTAAGTTCTTTATTTTCTTTTCTGCAATCTTCTAGCATTTCCTTAAGAACAGCTTCTTCTTCAACTATAGCCTTTTTTCTCTTCCTTATTTCTTCTATATAGCTTAAAGCTTCTCTTCCCTCAGTAAGTTCATTTATATATTTTTCTTCTCTGTCAATTACAGCTCTCTTTTCTTTGCCGCTCTCAAGTATTTTAGCAATTTCTATATCAAGTTTATTTCTTTCTTCTAATGCTTTTTCTTTATCTATAGAATTTTTTTCTAAAAGCTCATTTGCTGCTTTTAATTTATCCTTAAGAATTTTCTCTTCTTTTTCTCTGTTTAGAATGCTCTTTTGTGCTTCTTCTATATTATCAACCTTAAATTGAATTTTTAAACCTCTTAAATCAAATTCTAAAGGCTTAAGCTTTTCTACAGAAGCCTCAAGCTCTTTAGCTGCTTCCTCATAGGCATTGATTTCACTGTTATACTTTTCCGTGAAAGCTATTTCTTTCTGCTGTATCTGATTCTTTTCTTCCTTTAAATTTGATATTTTCTGGTCAAGCTCCTCTTTCCCTTTAGTGAAATTCTGAATTTTACTCTCCGTAGTCTTAAATTCTTCTTCTAGTGAATGCTTTTGTTCCTCTATAAAATTCAAATCCATTCCTTTATATTTTTCTTCCAAAGGTAAAATTTCTCCCAAGATATGTTCTCTTTTCTTTTCCAGACTTATCTTTTCTATGGAAACTTCTTTAAACTTATTTTCTATAACATTTATCTCAAGCTTAAGCTTATCAATATTTTCATCAATTTCTTTAAGCTCTTTCATATCAAAAACAGTATGCTTATTATGATGTTCTAAGGAGCCGCACACAGGACAAGGCATTCCATCCCTAAGCTCACTTGATAATACCGCTGCCATATTGCTTATCTCTATTTCCTTTTTTCTTTCCTCCAGCTGCTTTATGGTTTCTGAAAGCTCTTCTATATGAAGCTGAAGCTCATTTTCAGAAGATTTTAATTCAACAAGCTTTTTATCTATATCATGGATTTCAGCTGATGAATTTTCTTTTTTATCCTTATAAGCCCTAACCTCTTCTATATTCTTATCTAATTTAAATACTTTTTCCTTCATAGCAATTAGCACAAAATTATCAGGAGGCACATCTTTATTTATTTTAACCATATCATCCTGAGCTACAGCCAATTCCTTAAAGCTTATATCTTTTTTACTGTTTATAACTTCTATTTCCATTTTAAGCTTATCGATATTCATTTTTCTCAATGAATTTTTCTTCTCCAGTTCCTGCTGTGAAATTTTAATTTTACTTATTTCCTGATTCAGAAGATACATGCTGTTTACAGCATTTCTATATTCGGCAGTTATAGTTTCACTATCAATTTTTGTCTCGTAATCCGCTTTAAGCTTCTGCTGCTGTTCCTGTTTTGAAATTATTTCGTTTAGTTCCGAATTTATTGAAGTAAGTAAATCTTTCTTAGTTCCATAAGCTCCTAAAAGCTCTTCTCTTTCCTTTTTAAGCTCTTTATTTTTCTCAATTAGCTCCAAAGCTCTAGTTAAATTAGTTTCTTTTTCTATGAGCACAGGTATCTCCTGTTCTCTCATTTTAGCATTACTTTTGTATTTTTCCTCCAAAGCTGAAAGCTCTTTTTCGCTTTCCTGAAGCCTATCTTTCATATGTTTAATAGACTCTTCACTGTTTTTTATTTTTAAAGCTATATCCTTTAGCTCATCTATATAAGGCTTAATAATCCATGCTTTCCTAGAAACGTTAAGTTTCTCTCTAGACTCTTCTATAAGCCTTGAATCCTTTAAAAGCTGATTTTCAATATTTTTATATTCTTCTAATTCCTTTTGAGCCTGCCACAATAATCTGTTTTGTTCATATTCCTTGTCTAAACTTTCTTTTTCAGACTTTATCCTTTGGTTTTCCTCCTCTAAAATCAAAAGCTCCTCTTTGAGCTTTTTATAGCTCTCTTCACTCACGCCTTTTTCAATATATATATTCTCTCGCCCAGTGAGCACATTCAAAGCATCACTCTTTTCCCTTTTCACCCCTCGTATCTTATCGCCTAGCTTTCTTCCGAACATCTCTAGATTAAAGAGCCTCTCCAGCATGTTTCTTCTTTCCTTACCTGTCAGCTTTAAAAATTCGCTAAACTTACCTTGAGGAAGTACCACAGATCTAGTAAAATCGTCAAAGGTTAAACCTAGTATTTTTTCAACATTATTTTTAACATCTGTAACGCCTTCTGCAATAACATTAGTTTCTCCAGCTGTACATTCCGTAAGCACAGCATGCTTGGATTTATAGCTTCCAGTTTTATCTCTTGAAAGAATCCTTTCAGCACAATAAGTTTTTCTTTCCCCGGAAGAAGCTATCTCGAATTCATAGCTCACTCTTAGGCTGTCACTTTCAGTATTCATGAACTCTCTGGTATCTCTTGCCACACTTCCATACAAAGCTATAGTCATAGCATCTAAAATAGTAGATTTTCCGCTGCCAGTAGGTCCGAATATACCAAATATACCTTTATCGGTAAGACTCTTAAAATCTATTTCCTGCTCTTCAACAAAGCTGTTTAATCCCTTTATTATTAGTTTTTTAGGTTTCATTCATTTTCTCCCTCCGAGTATGCTATTTCAGAAAAAAGCTTTAATATGTCCTCCTTGGGCTCTACTCCTCTTTGAGATAGGTAAAAATCTTTAAAGAGTTCTAATATGCTTTTCTCAGATATATTTATTTCTTCTTCCTCTTCGGTTTCTTGTCCAACTATCTTAGGTAATATTTCTACAATATCTTTTTTATATTCATTCATCTGCTTTATGTATTCCTGAGATATGTATTCTTCGGTTTCTATCTCTATATATACCCAGGAATCCTTATCTGAATTTGCCTTACACTTTTCTAAAGCCTCCTCCACACCCTTGCATTTCCAAATCTCTATAGGCTTATAGTTTTTAAGATAAATTTCTTCTACATTAGCCTCTTCTCCAGCTTTTACATCAATTAAATACACACACTTGCTATAGCCTATTTCACTTTTGCTATATTGAATTGGAGAACCGCTGTAATATGCCTTTGTGCTTATTCCTTTCACCCTTTGAGGTCTATGAAGATGTCCAAGAGCTATGTACTGAGCCTTCTCTGGAAGAGCTTCAGGTCTTACCGCTAAAGATCCTCCAAGTTCTATCTGCCTTTCAGAATCACTGCTTTCCCCACCAACTACATATATGTGAGAAATGGCTATATTTATGGTGTCTTCCCTATAGCAGCCTGAAAGTTCAGAGAATACCTGTTTGATTCTATCAGAATAGGTACTCTGTCTCTCTTCATCTGAAGACTTATCAATAAATATTTCATTCAATCTCTTTTCACTTGGGTATGGAAGAGTCACTATCGCTACTCTCTCCTCACCAATCTTTAATTCCAGAGCTCCCTCGATAGAAGCTGCCACTTGAATGCTTCCATAGCTTCCTGGGCTTATGGTGGCTTTGGGAGTTCCAAGAATTATAATCCCCTGCTCTAGGGCTAACGGATTTGACGCTGCAAGTCTTTCCGGGTTGTCATGGTTTCCAGCTATTATTAAAATAGTTCTCTCACCTCCTGCAGACAACCTTTTAAGAGTCTTATAAAAAAGTCTTTCTGCTCTTGCAGGAGGATTGCTGTTATCATATATATCTCCCGCGATGATAACAAGCTGTATATTTTTTTCTTCTACTATATCTATAAGTTCATCAATAAATTTCTCTTGTTCGTCTAATCTGCTGTTTTTTATTCCGTCTAGATATTTTCCAAGATGCCAATCTGCAGTATGCAATATTCTCATAAATTATCAACAGCCTAAGCAGGCTGTACCCCCTTCCTGTGGATAAGTATTGTGAATTAACTCTCCTAATACTATAATAAATTTTAATTATCAAAATTTCTATTGGTATTTTATATTTTTTTGCGTAGTTTTAGATATAATAAAATTATATCTGATTTAATACTTAGGCTTTAAAGCATAGCCTAAAAGAAAGTTGGTGTTAATATGCTGGATATTTGTCTTCTTGGCTGCGGGGGCAGTTTGCCAGTTCCATATAGAGCTCTTACCTCACTGCTGCTAAGCTGCAGGGGAAGAAAAATACTTATAGATTGCGGAGAAGGAACTCAAGTATCAATGAAACTGCTTGGATGGGGTTTCAAAAGCATTGATGTGATATGCTTTACTCACGCCCATGCGGATCATGTTTTAGGCCTTCCAGGTCTTCTCCTCACCATTGCAAACTCAGGAAGAGAAGAGACTCTCACCATAATTGGTCCTCCTGGATTTATAAATGTACTTAGAGGACTTATGGTAGTGTGTCCTGTACTGCCTTACGATATTTACTACATAGAATGTTCCATGGATGGTTCTGTGGATTTTTCCATAGATGATATTTACATAAAAAGCATGGCAGGAGATCACATGGCTCCCTGCGCCGCTTATTCCATAGATATAAAGAGGGCTAGGAAATTCGATGCAGAAAAAGCCAAGAAGCTTAATATTCCAATGAAACTTTGGAATAAGCTTCAAAAGGGTGAAACTGCAAAGGCAGATGGAATATCCTATTCCCCTGATATGGTGCTGGGAGATGAAAGAAAAGGCTTGAGACTAAGCTACTTTACTGATACCAGACCTTTAGACTCGCTAGTTGATTTTGTAGCTTACAGTGACCTTTTAATAGCCGAAGGAATGTATGGTGACAATGAAGAAATTTCGAAAGCTATAAAAAATAAACATATGCTTTTCAGTGAAGCTGCAGAGATAGCAAAAAAGGCCCAAGTATCGGAGCTTTGGCTAACCCACTTCAGCCCATCTCTTACTGAACCTGAAAAATATAAGGAAAATGCATCCTCAATATTTGAAAATACTGTTATTGGGGAAGATAGATTAATAAAGACCTTAAGTTTCGAATAAAAATTTTATTGAAAGAAGGATTGATATTTGTGAATAAGGAGCAAATAGAAAAAATGGATCCATTCATGCTTTTAAGCATAATTAATATGAAGCTCAGGGATCAGTACTCTTCTTTGCAGGATTACTGCGAAGACTTAGATGTAGGCATAACCTTGCTAACATCAAAATTGGAGTCAGCTGGATATAAATATAGCGAAGAGAAAAATCAATTTACAGCTGTATAGATTAATCAATCAGTATATAACAGATCTCATTATATTCTAATGGGACTTGTTATATACGTTCTGAAGGTGTCCTTTATCTCAAATCCATCACAATCATTAGCTGCAATGCTTGATGCAAAGATGGATACTGAAAATAATATTATCATGCTTATGATTTTTTTCATTACGATCACCCCATCTTTTAAGTATTAATGTATAACCATATTATTTCAATATTTAAATTTTATATACTTAGTAAAATATAACAATTCTTAAAATTCACAAAGTTTTAAACATTAAAAACTTAAATCTATGCTATAATTAATATAATTAAAGACAAAGGCTTTTTAAGCTTAGTTTTTCTAATAAATTACCTTAAACTATTATTTTACTCTTAATACAATTGAATTTGTAAGGGGGTTAAGTTGTGGTAGACGGCTTAAAAATAAGGGAAATTAGAATGAATAGGGGGCTTACTTCTCTGGATGTATCAAATCTTTCAAGAAACTTCAATGTAACAATTTCCAAAAGTTATTTAGAAGAACTGGAACGCGGAGATAAGAAAAATCCATCCTTTAATATTATTGAGACAATAGCAATAATATTAGGTGTAGGTATTGATGATATAAGACGCTTTGGATAAATTTTATGTAAATAAACTTATCATTAAATATTAAATAGCATCATTAAACTATATAAAGCTTAATGATGCTATTTCTTTGAAAATTATTTGAATTATAGTTCCAATAAAGATTCCATATACAAATTGAAATTTATCCCCTCTTTTGTCATCTTTAAAATCAGAGTAAGGAACCACCTTTCTACTTAAAGCAAATCTTATCAGATAATAGAAAAAATATTTAATCCTTTTAATAAAATTTTTTCTTATAACCATTATAAAGGCACTTATGATTCCAGCAGCAGCAAAAGAAAACAACATGTTGTTTAAGATAAAATTCACTCCTCCTATTATTCCAATTACAGAAAAGAGCTTAATATCTCCAGCTCCCATAATCCTAATAGCGTAAAGTAAAAATAAAAGAAAAAAAGGAATAAGGGAAGCTAAAAGTGAATTTTCTAACCCATATATCCCATAAAACACAATATTAAAAACCAGCCCTGCCAAGGCAAAAATCAGCAGCACCTTATTCTTAACTTTTTTATATTTAATATCGGTATAAAGGCATACGGAAGCTAAAATAATAATGATAACATACTTAAAAAACATAGCTCCCCTCCTATATGCTAATTAAAGTTATTACTACGGAAACATATATGAAGGGTGAAAATGGAATAGCTTTATTTTTATTATTTCTGTCCTTTATTAACAAAACAATACTTAATATGGCTGTAGCAAATATAGCCAATATGCACACAGACATAACACCATAAATTCCAAGCCATAGTCCTAACACTGCAAAAAGCTTAACATCCCCAAGCCCCAGTCCACCTCTGGTAGCCTTAGAAATAAGAAACATAGTGCCCCCCATGATTAAAACTCCTAGCAAGGCCGCAATATAAGTAATATTATGATTTAATAGCAAATTTCCTAAAGCTGCTGCCGCCATAATTATGAGCAATTTATTTAATATTATATATTTATCCATATCAATAAGAGTTACAACATATAAAACCGTCAATATTACAAATGAAAAAGCATAATATCTGAATTGTTTTTCATTGTTGAAAACAAATTCCATTGAGGCTAAATACAGCAGTGCTGCAGCTATATTTCTTTTTTTAGAAAACATCTTAATTAATATATTAGCAATTCCTTTCTCACCCTTATTATATAAACTGTAAAGCACTAAAATATTTGCCAAAAATGCAACTATAAAAACTATAAAATAACCCATATCTTTCTCCCATCAAAGCTATTATTTGGAATTATAAGGTCCATAATTCCAGCATCTTACATAAGCATTTTGTCTCAAAGTGAAGGAAGGAATTAATTTAATAGGAAGTGGCAATTTTACTTCATAAGTTACTTGGATGTCTATATCATTTTTTTTGTCCGCTAATATTTTTGATCCTGTAAAATCCAAGCCATCTATTCCCCCTACCACTCCAAAGTTTTTAAGCCTCTCATCTGCCGACATAGTACCTGAGGAAACCTGATTTTGCACAAAAGCATAAGCTATAGCAGAAGTTATATCCTCATTAATCGCCGGTCCATAATCATTAAATAGCAAAACTCCTACATAACATATAAGTCCGACCCCTTCTTGTTTTGCCATAGTTTTTGCCTTTTCTTTTATTTGATTTTTATCTGAATTTTTTATAGATTTACCCATGTTAACAGCATTTGTTATGGCGGAATTAATGGTGCCTTGCTGCTCTTCAGGACTCATATCACCAAATTTCCCTAAGGTCTCATAGGCGCTTGCTATGGCTTGCTGCTGCTGATCTATTTTATCTTTTCCGATTTCGGTACTATGAGCTAAACTATTTATTACAGACTCTAATCCACTACCAGTATATACGTAGCTATACTCTCCCACCTCGTTGGCAGCTTCATTGATAGAATCCTGAATTATTTCATGAAGCATGACAAGGTTCATGATATAAGCAAAAGTAAGTATAGCAAACATAAACAAAGGAACTACCAAAGCAGCTTCAACTGTTAAAGAACCTTTCCTTCTTTCATTCTTTTTATCTTCTTCCACATTCAAAAGCTCCGTATCCTCCTGAGGGCTGCAATCTATTAGCTCGGTATCATCAGCATTTATATTTGCTAATAATTCTGTATCCTCTTCTCCTTGAGTATCAATATACTGTGACTGTGCTTTGCTCTCTCCAAGGGTAAGGCTATTAATATTCCTTCCCAAAGAATAATCAAGACCGCCAGATGTTGCTCCAATATTATAATTAAGCTTCTTTTGAAGCTTCTTAAGCTTATTTAATTGAGCATCCTTTCTCCATTTCACTAGGAAGTCAAGTTTAGCATATTCGCTAAGGCCTTCCACCTTATACATTCTATATATCATAGCAGCACAGATTATCATGCCTAAAATCCCTATCGCTATCTTTATTATATTTTGAGTTATAATATCCATAAGGTCCTCCTACTTTATAACACCTTGATTTTTTAAATCATTATACTTTTTTTGTAAGGTTATAAAGTCTACATCATTATCATTATGATTTTTTTCCACCGCTAAATCATAATACTTTTTAAAATTATCATAATTTTTTAATTTGTTATTATTTTCATCAGTGACATATAAAAGAGCTAGCCCCATATATCCCTTATAGTCTTGGCCAAAAGAACTAACTTCTTGTAAAAAAATTTTTTCACTGTCTTGAAAATCTCCTAGATACTTATATATGGTTCCTAGATTATAATAATCGTCTGAAACCTTGCTACCTGCATTAATACAGATTTTATAATTATCTATAGCCTTGTTTAGATAATTATGGTAAGTATCTGGCTCAGGTTTATATTGTATAGCTTTATCATAATAAGCCTTAGCCAGCTGCTCATATAATATAGGGTTGTCCTTATTTACACATATACTATTGGCTTTTTCCAATACCTCTAAGGTTTTATCTGTGTTATCTTTAAAAACATTGGGATTGTCCCTGTATATACCAGCAAGCGTTATATAAGCATTTATCTTAAAATCCACATCCATGCTGCCGTTAACATAATCTGCTAAATCCTTAACCAGCTTTTCCACATCATCGTTAGTTTTAGGTGTGCTGTACCCTAGGGCCTGAGCCACTGGCTTATAATATTTAAGTCCCTCTAGTCCAACCTGTGACCCGTCTTTGATCTGAGCGAAATATTTATAGGCAGAATCATAATTTTTCTTTTGAAAATATACCATAGCTATTTTATAGAGAAGTTTATCCTCTTTCAGCACTGAAGAATTTTTATCTATTATATAGTTATCAATAAAATCAATGCAGTCATCAATATTATTTTGAGATACATAAGTATCTATAATTTTGCCATAAGCGTCTGCATTAGAAGAATCCTCATTTATAGCATTTTTGTAGGTTTCTATCGCCTTGTCTTCATTGCCTGAATCTTGAAATTTATTACCATTATCTATTATTGCATTGTACTGTCTTACCTTTTCTTTATGAATACCCATAACTCCATTTATGGTTAAAACAAGGCATATAAAAAAGAGTATTAAAAAAGAGTAAAATTTTACGAGCTTCTTTACTTGATTATTTTTGTATTGAGAATTTAATTTATGTATATTTTCTAAGTCATACCAAAGCTCTCTAACATTCTGATATCTTAAATTTGGATCTTGCCTTGTACATTTTTCTATTATTTTTTCTAACCCCTCTGAAAGAAGGTAGTTAACTTCTCTTATTGGTTTTATTTCATAAGGAGGTTCATTGGGACTCTTCCCAGTTACAAGGTGATATAGAGTAACCCCAAGGCTATAGATATCCGTTCTTGCATCCGTTTGATTGCTGCCATATTGCTCTGGAGCTGCATATCCTCTTGTGCCAATGTAAGTGGTATCTTGAGAAACATCTTCTTTATACTCTCTAGCTATTCCAAAATCAATTAATTTTATTTTTCCGCTGGGAGTAAGCATTAAATTACCTGGTTTCATATCCCTATATATTATAGGATTAGGCTCCTGTCTATGAAGATAATCTAAAACGTCGCAGATCTGCTTAGCCCAATACAAGGCTGTTCCTTCATCTATTACTTTATATTCCTTAAGCCTTTTATCCAGTGATACTCCATCTATATAATCAAGAATTACAAATATGCTCTCTTCTGTATTGATTATATCCACTATTCTAGGCAGTGCTGGATGGTCAAGTTTCTTTAAAATATTAGTTTCAGCCATCAAGTCTACCTTATTTAAGCTTTTCACACCTACATTCTTTTTTACTTCCTTTATAGCCCAAAGCTTTTGCAGTTTTACATCCTTTGCCAGGTATACAGTGCTCATTCCTCCACTGCCAAGCTTACCAATTATTTGATATTTATTATCAAACAAAGTCTCTGTCAAATTCATTTAGTATATTCCTCCTACACTGTTACACTTTACCATATTATAGTATCATTTTTTTAATTTAATTTCTATATATTAATTATATATTATTATTATAAACATATTAGTTTCATTTTACCATATTAGTAATATGTTGCATTTTGCGTTTAGTTGTTATAAAATGTAAATTATGTAGTTATAACTTATAATAGGAAGTGAGTGAATTTGAACAGAAAAAAAATATCCTCTATTATAATGGCATTTTTTTTGGCTTCGTATAACCTTTCAGGCTTTAAAGTTTACGCAGCAAATTCTGACGATAACAATATATTGCAATCTATAGAGGATGCTAATTCGTACAAATTACAGTTAGATGATTCAGCCTTAAAAAATGAGGTATCTTGGTATGATATAACTGGTGCTAACAAAGATGTATTAATAGAAATACAACAGGATATAGAAAGTGACAGCTACTTATCCAGCATATTCAGCATACTATATACCAATGATAAGGCTGTTAATTTACAGATATCCAAGACTAATGATACTGAAGAAAATATTAACAAACTTAAGGATAAAATAAATAACAGAGCTGTTCTAGAAAAAAATGAAAGCTTTGAAACTGGAAGTTCCGGAGATATATCCACAGCAGCTTATATTAAAGATTCATTAAACAACGAAAAATTTTTAAAAATTTCTTCTTTGTCAAGCAATAAAATCATCCCTAGCATCACTTGGGAAAAAGATTTTTCTGATAAAAACTATTCTTTGGTGTATGCAGTATCAAAAAAAGACAGCTCAGGCAATAGCTCTAAGGAAACTCATAGGTTTACAGGACTCTCAGCTGGAACCTTAAGTCTTTCTGAAATTGACGGAACAGATTTATCTTCAATAACCCTAAATTATAATATATTAGATAGCAATGGAAACATAATAAAAAAATGTGAACAGACTTTAACCAATGATACAACCGCTCCTAAATACTCCATAAAGAATATTTCTTGTGATGTAAACAACCAAAAAGTAACCGTACAAATAAATGCTCCAGATGAGGCAAATCTTTTAGAAAATCCTATTGTCTATTACAACAACAAAGTATTAGATTCCTCTAATATAACTTATAATAATAGTGAAAAGTCTTACTCCATTGTACTTGATAATGTAAACCCACTTACTTCTCCATTATCATCACTAACCTTCTATGCCGCTGATGATGCTTTAAACCTAGGAGAGATTTCTTTGACAGGGGATTTTATTCTTAGTTTCGATAAGATTTTTAAGAATCAAATTATGCTTTTTAAAGATAATGTTTTAAAAGGCTCTGCTTCAAGTGCTGGAAAAATATCTGACTTGTCCATTAATAGCAAGAATGTTGATATTGCTTCAGATAATAGTTTTTCCACTAATCTAGATGAAAAAACTAGCACTATAGATGCCAAATATACTTATGCTAAAGATGACAATACAAGCTTTCCTGTGGAGCTAACCGCCGCAATTTATAGCAGCTCTTCAGGACCAAACTTCAGTAGTTTTACTTGTACAAGCGGTGGAAAAACTTTAAATGTAGCTAACAGTGACACTTTATATATTACAGACAAAAATATCTCTATAAATGGTATCCTGAGTGACTATTCTGCCAGTGCAATAAACATAAACAGCATAAAGGCTAGGTACGATAATGAAGAGAGTGAGGAGCTTCCAAAGGACTCTTACAGTTTAACTTCCAAAGATGACAGCAGTGACAATCTATGCATAAACCTCTCTTTAAAAAATGATGATGATAAGAAACTTACCGCTATCACTATAGATGCCAAAAATGACTTAGGCTATGAAAGCAGCTTCACCTTTAATCTAGATGTGGACAATACTGCGCCTACGCTGTCCATGAAATATGAAGATGAAGACGGTCATATGTCTGACTTAAAAGATAATTCATATTTTAGCAGCAGCTTTTCACCTGCTTTTATAGTATCTGACAGCAATCTGGATTTAGATAACTCCTATGTTAAGCTGATAAGCTATGATAATAGTGGAAATAAAGTTGAAACCTCCACAGCCCTAAGGGATTTAACTTTAAAGGATGATAATCTCTATGTTTTGAAAAATTTAGATTTTCAAAATACTAAATATGATATATTGCTTCATGCAGTAGATAAAAGCGGCAATACAAATGAATTAAAGCAAACTTTTTACTTTGATAGCGAGGCACCTAAAATAACCTATTCAGGAGCTCTAGAAAATGCCAGCACTGCCTTCACTAGCTCTAAAAATGGATTTATTCCTGTAATAACTATAGAAGATTATTTACTAACTGAAGATGAAATTAAAGACTCTGAATACTTAGATGCCAAATTCAATGGTACTTCACTAACCATTGATCATATAGAAAGCTCCTTAAACGAAAATGGTGAGCACAAATATAAGCTAGTATATAAAAGCGTAAATTCTCCTGACTCTAAAGATGGAAGCTATGATATAACAGCAAAAGTAACAGGCTTGACAGGCCTAAGCAGTTCTTCCTCAAAAAGTATTTATTTTGATAACACGCCTCCTATTATAAGCTTCTGGGACCAAAATAATCTGCTGATAAATAATAATTCCGTAATAAGTACAAAAGCTGAACCCATTAAACCAACCATATATATCGGGGATGATGTAAAAATATCTAGTGATGCAATATCCATAACCAAAAAGACTCCGGATGGGAATTTGTCCACCATAGATAGCAGTACATTAAGCCCTTCAGATAATGAAGTTATAGATGGTAAACTCTATTCCAGCGGATGGACCTTCCGTGACACCATAAACGACCCAGGAGAATATACCATTACCGTCAATGCAGAAGATGCAGTAGGTAATGCCTATGAAAACGGCCCTTTTATTCTTCATTTTATAGTGGACAACTCGGCTCCTGTAATAAATATTGACGGAATTTCAGATAATGAGTTTTCAAATTCCACTTCACTTACAGCTGCTATTACAGCCTCTGATGATAATTTTTCAGAGGGTACTGCAATATTGACAAAGGATGATGGCTCAACACAAACTATTAGCTTGAACAATAACAAAGCTGAAAACATAAATATTAAGGATGAAGGTAAATATAAGCTGAAGGTAACAGCTAAAGATGCAGCAGGAAATAGCACCTCCGTTACCAGAAGCTTCTGCATAGACAGAACTGCTCCAGAAATAACCTCTTTTAATTTGACAAATAGCACCTATTATAGAAAGGCAATAGATCCCAGAATAGCTGTAAAAGAATCTAATCTGGATAGATCAAAATCTTATTTTAATGTAAATAAAAACGGTACATTATCACAATATACCTTGGATAGTGCTAATGTGGATTTTGACAATGCTACGGACGAATATGTGCTTAAAAATGTAGTTAATGAGGATGGAAGTTACAATGTCACTGTTCACATTGTGGACTTAGCAGGAAATCAGACTTCAAACGGTGATTTAAATTTAAATTTCTTTGTTCAATCCAAAGCTGCCACCGTAAGCATTAAAAATATAAATGACAATGAATACTTTAACCAAGCTGTCACACCCGAAATAGAAGTAGAGGATCCTTACATGGATTCATCTGATTTAAATTCAAGGATTACTGCTACCTTGAATGGTCAACCCTATGAATTAACCAGCTGCAAAAGAGAAGGAAGCAAACTTATAGTTACAGGTAAGGCTATAGAAAATCCTAAAGACTCCTTAGGGGACAACTATACCTTAAAAGTAACTACAAAGGATAGAACTAATTCTACAGACATAAATTCAGGTGAAAAAAGCTTCACCATTGATGAGGCTGCTCCAAGCTTAGAGACAAGTAATTTAACTAATGAAAAATATTATAGAAAAGCTTTGGATCCTGCTGTTGAACTACAGGAAAAATATCTTGATGAAACTAATTCATATTTTATTGTAACTAAAAATGGTGTTTCTTCAAAATATTCATTAGACGATGCTAATGTTCAGCAGCAATATAACACAGAAATAAACACTAGTGACTACACTTATACCCTAAAAAATGTTGTGGATGTGGATGGTACCTATGAGATAACAGTTCATTTAGTGGATTTATCAGGTAATTCTCCTTCCTCAGGTGATACTAAATATACTATATATATAGATTCAGTGCCCGCTTCAACCAACATAGTGAACATAGGTGATCCAAGCCAGGGTAAAAAGACCTATTTCAACAGTTCAGTAACTCCAGAAATATCCGTTACTGACGAATTTATGGATGCAGCGGACGTCAATAAGCTAATTACAGCTACAATTAACAATAAGCCCTACACCCTTCATTTTGATAAGAAAGAAAACGGAGTGCTGTATCTTCACGGGGATGAGCTAAAGCCAGATGCTGGAAAATCTACTGGAACGTATGCTCTTGTTGTATCTACCTCAGACAGAGCCAGTCAGCCAGGTGAATTTGAAACTATATCTCAAAGCTTTGTAATTGATGAAGCTAAGCCTATAATAAAAGCTACTAACATGGATGATAACAGATACTATAGAAGCTTTGATAATCCAAGCGTTACAATAGCAGAAGACTACCTTGACCTTAAAAATTCTTATTTTTCTGTTTCAAAGGATGGCAATGCTTCAACAAATTATAGTTTCGGCAGCTCCAATGTATCTAATGATGGCAGCGGAACTTATTTCTTAAATGGAGTTGTACAACAAGATGGCAAATATGTTATAACCATTCATGTACAAGATATGTCAGGAAACAATGCTGACAGCGATGTAACTAAAACCATATATATAGATAAACATCCCGCTGTGCCTATAATTCAAAATATAGATGAAGGTAAAAACTACAACTCTCAGGTTACAGCCCTAATAAAGGTTGAGGATAAATTTCTTCAGGATTCTGATATAAATACCTCAAGGTTATATGCTGCTTTGGACGGTCAAACCATAAGATTAAACCTTGTTGAAAAAGATATTGATCCTAATACAGGAGAAACCATATTCCTATTAAAAACAGATCCCATAACCGGGAATACAGCTAGAAATACTATGTACAATTTAAAGGTATATGCATTAGATATGGCAGCAAATTATGATCCAAATAATCAGGAAGCGCCTGGCACGGACAGCAGAGATTTTGTAGTAGATACCGACCCAGCTAAAATATCTTTTAGTGAAGATTCCGGAAGAAATATAGAAGACAATGGCTATTATAATGGTGTAATCAAACCTATCATCAAACTAACGGATAATTACACCGTAGATAATTACAGCATTACTCTAAATGGTAAGCCTTATAACGGAAGCGTTGAAAAAACCGATGACGGATATGTCTTCAAAGGAGCTCCTATAAATGGAGATGGCCTTTATACACTATCTGTTACTGATAATGATAAGGCTCAGGCTTCACCTACAACTTATCAAATATCCTTTACTATGGATAATACAAAACCAAATATAGACATATCCGGAGTTCAAAATAATGAGTTTAATAATAAAAGTGTTACAACTCCTACCATAAGGATTAGTGATACTAACATGGTGCTAGAGAACACTCATATAAATGTATATAAAAATGGTTCTCAAATACCCGTTAATATTAGTCAAAATGATAATTTATTTAGCTTCAGCGAGTATGACGAAGGAACCTATACTTTTAATGTAACTGCTGTAGATAAAGCTGGTAATTCCTATACTACTCCAGATTTAACCTTTACCATAGACAGGACTCCGCCTACTATGAAGTTTAATTTTAATGATGGCGATTTTATAAATAAGCCGTTTGCTCCAGAAGTTTCACCGGATAACCCAGATGATTTTATAAGTGAGCTGCTTATAAACGGACAAAGCTATGATTCTCACAATGTGCCTATCCTTACAGAAAATCGAAAATATGAAATAAAGGCTATTGCAAAGGATAAGGCAGGTAATGTTTCTGAGGAAATAGTAAAAAGCTTTGTATTAGACACAGAAGCCCCAAATGTTGATATTTCAGGTCTAGTGTCAAATTTCTATTATAATAAAAATATTTCTCCTTTAATAACCTGCACCGACACTAATTCGGATATATTCAATATTACATTAAACGGTCAGCCTTACAATAATTCAGTTATAAGCGCTGAAGGAAGCTATGAGCTTGTGGTATTTGCAGAAGATAAAGCTAAAAATATTACCAGAATAGTTTTAGACTTTGTTATAGATAAAACTGCTCCAAGCATAACTGTGCCAACTTTCATGAGCCAAAGCACTTTCTTATCTATATTTACTCCTCTAGTGGATATAGATGATGCAGATTGTGATAAAACACTAATGCTGGACGGTAATGACTACCACGGAGAACCTATAACTACAGATGGTAAACATACATTGTTAATTATAGCCGTAGACAGGGCTGGTAATGTTTCTAAGAAGGCATTTACCTTCTACCTGAAAGCTACACCGCCTAGCATTAAAATAACTAATATAATTGATGGAAGAAGCTACGATCATCCAGTAACTCCTGAATTTAATATATCTGATGATGCGGTGAGAGAAGCTACGGTGATAACCTTGGATGGGAAAGACTATAAAATAGGTGACAAAATTTCTTCTATAGGTGAACATACATTAACTATTACTGTAAAAGATTCTGTAGGGAATAAAACTACTCGAACTGTTAAATTTAAAATCGTTAGCGCTAAAGAATCCTTAACTGCAAAAATTACAAATAAAAAAGGCACTATTCTCCCAATTTTAGGCGGTGCCGCTGCGGGCATAGCAGCTCTTGGAACCCTATTATTTGTAAAAACTAAAAAATCAAGATTAAGAAAAGCAGAAAAAAATAAGGAAATACCAGCAGAATAAATCAAATAATCTTTAATTAAACTAATAAAAATAAGGTTGTACTAAAACTAATTCACATTAGTTTGTACAGCCTTATTTTTATATTTCTTTATAGCGTGACACACCGCTTATCTGAGGCTTGTAGCTGTGGTATGCCACGAAGAATCCTGATTTGGATTTCTTTTTATAGCCTGTCCTAAAACATCTTTTCTCTTATTAATTTTGCTTACCAAAGAATCCTCCCTTTGGAAGATTCTTGTGTAAACAAAATACTACTATTCTTATTTTTTTAGTTCCACCTTACCTGTATATAGCTTATACGCTAACATTTTTGTATTTGTTCCTTCTCCCAATATAACTTGAATATTTTGCTTGTAATCTCCAATGGTTGACTCCTCATTGCTTACCACATCTTTTAGTTCTTTATCCTGTGCAGTTTTTACTATCTGATTTAACTTACCAAAGTCGTAATTTGAGTCTCCTGTAATTGCTATTATCATATCTTTCAGCAGATTGCATGTATTAACATCAAATTGTGTCTTGTAATCTTTTTGCCTTACTGATATATTTATAACCTTTTGACCAGTGCTTCCATCATTGCTTACGGTTCCTCCAAATTTTATTACCTCATAAGAATTGTCTGATCCATCACTTAATTTAACCTTCTCTTCTTCAGTATCAAAAAAATAACCTGACCCCTTTTGTTCTGAATCCTGTCCTATAGAATCATCATTATCATATTTTACACCGTATTTGTCACATACCTTTTCCATATCCTTCATTATCTTCTTGCTCTGCTCTAAAAACTCTTCCTTTGTTGGCTTTTCTTTTTCTGTTTTTTGCACTGCCGTTGTTCCACTCGCTTTATTAGTGCTATCCTTTTTACCGCAGCCTGTGGATACAGCTGCTACTATTGTAACTACTATTAGTACACTCAATATTTTATTTGCTTTCATTTAATTCTCTCCTTACATTAATAATTCTTGTATCTTTTCATCTTAATAGTATACCTTGACCCTTTATCCTTTCTTCCCTCTGCAGGCATAAATGCTTCTGTCATAAAAATATAATTTATGCTTACCTGAGCTTCTACACATACAGTTGTAAATTTTTTAGTTAAATCATATCCGTTATTCGGATCCATATTAACATATACTAAATCTTTAATTCTTGCCAATGTGGTATCCTCACTCTGAAGTAAGAGATAAAACATAAGATAATCATGATAACTTAAGGCAAGTGGATCTTCATCACATATTTTTATTACTTTTTCTAATCTTGATGGTGAAATAACATTAAAAGTATCTGTAAACCAAGTTTTACTACCCTTTATTACTGGAATCCTATGCCCGTCCATTATTGCCTTCATATCATAACTTGCTTCTAACATGCTCCAGCATGCTAACAGAAGTGCCTCCATAGGTTTTATAAAAATACCGTCTCCAATCCAGCCTACTGCTGCAGTAGCAATTGCAGTAACTTCATGCTTTTTAGTATCATCTGTAACTATATAAGCAAAATCCAAAGCACATCTTATTATATAGGTTCTAATCCATATATTGTCTGCATTTTCTTTATCTGTTTTGGCTCCATTTATAACATATTCTATTTCATAATCCTCTGGTGCGCTTATTCCATCCGGCAGCGTTCTTTGGGCTGGCACCCTAAAATTACTTTTGTTTCCTACTTTGTCTCTAAATTCTGTCATAACATATTCATCAATATAATATTTATCTCTCACACCCAGCAATGCATTTTCTACAGCTGCACATATCTTATCTATTATGGAGTTACCGGCTGTTACCGTTGATGTATCTGCTGCATAATCTGAGCCTACAGTTACTCCATCGCCTCCATAACCGGCAATTTTACTTGGCAGCTTAGACCATAAGCTATCTGGTATCCCTTTTTTAGTATTATCTTCTGGAGGTTTGCTGTTATCTTTCGCTTTATTTTGTGCATCTTTTTTCCCGCCCTCATCCTTCTTTCCAGATGGCTTTCCATCTGTAACAATTATTATATCTATATCATTTATGCTGGCACTATCTCTGATTTTTTTCCCTGAATCATTTATCCAGCCTACCTGTTTATCAAACTGATGCATTATATCCTTATAATTATCCGCATCCTTTTTAGTGGTATCAAAGTTGTTTTCTGATGCCATTTTATCTATTTCATCTATAGATTTGTCATCAGCTTTATAAAAGTTATAGGCTTCGGTTCTGTCAGAAAGCAAATCTCCTAAAGGTTTTTTTATTCCAGCTATTTTATCTGCATTTGCTTTTATTACATCTATTTGCTTTTTTAAATTGTCTTCACCAGTAAATAATTTAGAATATTTGCCCAAATCATCAATATATCCATCATAATACGAAGATACATTTGGGTCATTTTTAAGTGCCTCAACTGCTTTTGCATAATCATCATATAAAGGTTTAACTTTCTTCATTTCGTTTAAGTAATCATTTATCTTATTGGTCAAATCTGACCCCTTGCTTACTAACATATCTAATAAAGAATTCATTTTATAATATTCATTTAAAGCTGCAGAGTCCAAGGTAGTGCGGAAAGTATCGATTTTATCCTTATCTTCTGGCTTTTCTTTGTCATACTCATCAGATTGTGTATATCTCAGTATTACCTTTCTTAGATAAACAGCTAGAGCTAAGCTTTCCAAATCGCTGTCGTTGCTGGGAGGATTGATTTTATTATAGGAAAAACTCTTTTTTATGCTGCCTATTATAGACTTATAGCTATTGGCCGCATCAACATATTTATCATAATAGTCTTTTACTTTTTCTATCTCATCATCTAGTGCCTTCTTTTTATTAGTGGCATCTGTTATCTTAGTTAAACTCTTAAACTTTTGAAATCTGTCTATTATTCCATCCACCAAATTCAATGGAGCTCTGTATTTCATGTATTCCAGCAGCTGCTCTTTAAATACATTATCATCAGATAAGGGGTTTAACCCTGAAGCCTTTACGCTTTCTATGTCATAATGATATAAATCAGTAAATTGTTTGCCATCGCTTTTGTCCACTAAAAGATTCTTTTGTAAAAAGGTCTGGGCGGTACTGTTTAGGTCAGCATTTTCTGTATTCATTGCCATAAAACCATAGGCATCCTTTAGCTTTGTATCATAATCGGCCAGCTCTGCTCTCACGGCATTATCTATGGCCCTAGACACTTGAGAATGAGCTGTTACCATTCTTGTGCCATCAACTAATGCTCCTACAAAACATATGAGAATTAGCAGTATGAGGCTTAAAAATACAGTTATTACGCCCTGCTCCCTTCTCCTAATCACATTTATTTTCCTCCTCCTCCAGTTAATTGTTTCCACTTATCTGCCAATTCATTCAATTTATTTATTATTGCATCATAACTGCTTTTAGTTTTTTGTACCACTGTAAATCTATGTCCTAATTCGTCAAAGGCATATGAAACAAAATCTACATTTCTTGTAACCTCCACAGGATCATTAACTATTAGATTTACATCCACCTCATCATTATAGGTGCCTGGAAAATGTAACAGCTGTATTAGTCCCTTTAACGGAAGGTCGTAATGATCTTGTATCTTAATTTTAATTTTTCTATAAAATAGATAATTTACATAGCCTATTTCTACATCTGACTGAGGATCTAAAAAACCTATATCCAGCTTTCTTTTATTAAAATAAGCTTTTACATCATTAATTTTGCTTTGAGTATTTGTTGCAAATAGCCTGGAATAAAGGTTATCATTTGTTATCATTTCGCCTGTGTCCACCTCTATATTAGGCGAAGATAGCATCATGGATGCTCTTTCTGAAACATCATGTCCTACTGCTGAAAGCTGTGTTCTGTTATACATTATCACGCATATATACATGAGTATAATCAAAACTGCAAATACTATAGGAAGCAGCAATGCTGCTTCAACAGTAAAGCTGCCCCTCTGATTAATATTTTTATTATTCTTCATTATGTTTCTTCACCTGCACTTATTTACCAGATGGTGTTGTTGGTGTTGTAGATTGTTGAGCATCATCTGCAGATTTTGTTATATTACTCATAATATTAGTAACCAATTGTTCTATTGATTTTCTGAATATTATTACCAATGCTATAAGTACAACGATTATAAGCGCTATCTCTAGAGTTGCCAGACCATCCTCTTCTTTAAAAAAATTTTTTAATACATTCATTTTTGATACCTCCCCAAAAATTAAAACTTTAAATTTTTCTTAATTGAAGAAATACTGGAGTAAGTATTACCATAAATATTGCCACAAGCATCAGCATCATTGGAAGCAGTAATCTAGTGCTAGCTTCCTCTCCCCTTTGCTTAGCCATGTTTTTTCTAAGTATCCAGCATTCATTTGAGAGATTTTTCAGCATATATACTATGTCCGTGGTACCTTTATTTAAGTTTTGAAGAATAATAGAAGTAAACTTTGTTATTTCTTGTACCTTGCATCTTCTTGAAAAATCTCTAAAAACTATTTCTTTTGACTTATTCGCTGAAAGTTCTTTGTAGACTATATTAAGTTCATAGTACAAAGGTGTTAGCTTCTTGTTTTCCAAAACTAATCTTTCCAGCGCTTTATCTACGGTTAATCCTGCATTAACCAGCAATATAAGCTTGTTCAGCAGATCTGGAAATTCATACTGAATATCCTTCCTTCTATTTTCATGCTTTTTGTTTAAGTCACTGTCCATGAGTATATATATAAATACAGCAGCTAGTGGGCCTCCAAAGAATATATATAAATCAAAGTTTCCTTCCGCAGCCATTATGAAGTATATGCCATCCAATATTATAAGCACAGTGGAAAACTTGTAAGCCACATATAATCTAAATTTGTTAAAGCCATCTAGCATGTACATAGAAAGCATTTTTTGAAGAGCTCCATTGTTGACTTTCTTAATGGTCTCATTTCCTATGAGATCTACTATAAATAATCCCATGGGAAGTACTTCTTTTGTTGAATACTCTTTCTTAGTTACGTCCTTAATTTCATCTTCATATTTATTTTTTGATAATAGATATAATACAATTATTATTATTAAGACAAATATAAATGGTATATAAGCCATAGCTACACCTCTATATTAGTTATTTTTCTGGCCCAAAGCTGAGCCAAAAATATGACTACCATCGCAATGGTCATTATAATTCTGCCCATGGTTGTAAACATAGGTGCAATAAAATCTTTTGCACTTACTTCTAAGAATAGCAATATGCCTATAGGTATAAGCACCAGAACTCTTCCTTCAAGCTTTTTAGAGGACACCATGGTGTTTATCTCCTGCTTAATTTCTATTTTTTCACTAATTATATCTGAGGATTTTTGTATTACTTCCTTTAAATTTCCTCCAGTTCTAGTGCAAGCATTGAAGATATCAGCGAAGCTTTGAACATCATCCAAGGTAGAACGTTCTGCGAAATCTATTAAGGCTTCTTCTATAGTCTCATTTCTTTCCAATCTTCTATTTATGAATTGAAGCTCCTCCAATATCATCATATTTTTTCCCTCATACATATTGGACAAATCCTCATAGGCTTCCTTGAAGGCCAGTGGCACTGATTTTCCTGCTGTAAGTGAAGATGATATAGCATAGAGAGCTTCTTTAAATTCAGAGGTAAGTTTATCTTTTCGAGCATTAATTATACTTTCTGTTTTAAATTTAGGGTAAACAAATCCTGATAAGCCTACTATAAAAGACCATATTATATTTCTATAGCACAAAAAGCCTATAGAGAACGCTCCAATAAACCCTACGGCTGCCCAAAGTATAAATTCTATTTTAGACATTTTGTAGCAGTTATAATGCGGAAGTTCATAATCTTCATCCTTGCTTCTCTTAGCTTTCACTATTTTTTTATTATTTTTCTCAGATTTTTCTTTCTTTTCTTGAATTAAAAAAAATATGCTTACTGCTGCTAAGATTACAAATACTGTTATCAATGCTATAATTGCTATTTTCATTGACTTATCACCTCATATTTTAGGAGTAATTCCTGCATGGACAAACTTATCCAGGTTTTTCATGGGATTATTGGTTCTTTTTAAAACTCCCTCTACTTTTCTAAGCTGTGATTGGCTGCTTTCCTCAAATTCATATAGAGGATTAAGAATTATTTCCCCATTTTGAAACCCTGACACTTCTGTTATCTCTACCACTTTCCTAGATTTATCTCTAAGCCTTGATAAATGCACTATTATATCCAAAGCTGAGGCTATCTGCTGCTTTATGGCCTCTAAGGGAAGAAGTGCTCCTGTAAGTACCATGGTTTCGAGCCTACTTAACATATCTGCTGTGGAGTTGGCATGGCCTGTGGAAAGAGAGCCATCATGGCCTGTATTCATAGCCTGAAGCATGTCTAGGGCCTCCGCTCCTCTTACTTCTCCTACTACTATTCTGTCCGGTCTCATTCTAAGAGAAGATTTTATAAGGTCTCTTATGGTTATTTCGCCCTTGCCTTCAGTATTGACGTTTCTGGTTTCAAGGCTTACTAGATTTTCTATAGTTTTTATCTGAAGCTCCGCAGAATCTTCTATTGTAATTACCCTTTCGTCATGAGGAATAAAATTTGATAGGGCATTTAACATGGTAGTTTTACCGGAGCCCGTACCTCCGCTTATGAATATATTGTATTTAGCCTCTACCAGCAGTCTTAAAAATTCTGCAGTTTCCTCCGTCAATGCCCCCCAGCTAACCAAATCTTCTATGGTTATAGGATTTTCGGGGAACTTTCTTATAGTCACAATAGGACCATTCAAGGCTATAGGCGGCAGCACTACATTTACTCTAGAGCCATCTTTTAATCTGGCATCAACTATAGGTGAGCTTTCATTAACTACTCTGTTTACATCAGATACTATTTTATATATTATATCCTCTAGCTTCTTTCGATTTTCAAATACCATATCTACCTTTTGTATGGCTCCATTTTTTTCAATAAATATATTTTCAGGCCCGTTTATCATTATTTCTGTTACAGTCTTATCATCTATTAATGGCTGCAGCACATCTAATTTTTTTATGGCATTAAATATTTGAACTATTATTTCTTTCTTCTCCATAATAGAAAGATTCTTTCTTTTTAACCTTGCAAAAACCTCTTCCTTGATAAGTTCCCAAAGCTCCTCTTCTTCCATGTCTTTCCTTAAGTACTTGTCATCCTGAATGCTGCTTTTAACCTCTTCTATTATAGTTTGCCTAGCTTCATCATCCATTTATAATCATCTCCGCTTTATTAAATCCATTAATTTTGTAGTGCCATTTACTAGGACTGCACTTTGTAAAAGATTATCATATTCTACCTCTCCTGACGCTAAGCTATTATCAAAACTTATAAAAGCTTCTATTTTTTTATTTTCTCTCTCTATATTCTTGGGAATATCGTAATTTTTCGCAGGAAAGCACTTATTCACTATAAAATAGAAATTGGACATATTTTCAAACTCATTTACAAATAGATTAGCTTTAAAACTAGACATAGTATCTTGTCCCAAAAGCACAAATACTCTGTATGACATATACATAAGAGTTTTATAATTTAAATCAAATTTCGAAGATGTATCCACAATTATATAGTTGTATATATTCATATTCTGAAGATTATCAAATAAAAACTTTATGTCCTCTTCTTCTAATTCATCTATATCCAGCAGGCTTTCCACTGAGGGTATATAATCTACTTTGGTCTTTTCATCCTTAGCCCTTATCTGCAAAAATTTTTGAGATAGATTACTGTCTCTTTCTTTTACATAGTATATAAGCTCAGAAAAACCTTTTTCTTTCTTTTCGCTAAAAAGTAAATAGGTGGATTGAATATCCTCTAAATTTATATACAAAACGTCGTTATTTTCTGCCAAGGCTTCCGCTAAAGCTAAGGAAACTGTAGTTTTTCCTATACCGCCTATAGGAGAATAAAAGGTTAATATTTTTGTATCCTTATTTCTGCTGGTGATTATTTCTAATCTTTCAGGATCTCTTTCTATATAAGTATTTATGATATCTTCATACATCTTTTCCGCATGTTGATATTTTTTAATTGAAGGGTAGCCACCTACCTCACCATCGGAATTTTTTTCTGAAAGTACCATAATTGACTTAGCCCTGCATTTCTCTATGTCCTTGCATAACATATTACTGCTTATTAGTAGTATATCTATACTTTTTTCTTCTTCTATGTATTTAATTAGGTACTCTTGATTAGTAAAACAATTAATATTAAATTTTTCATAGTGATTGCTTCTTAAAAACTTCATAAGTCCACTTAAATATTTATCATCAGTATCTGCTATCGTGAGATTAATTCTAGCCATATTTCCTCCCTGCATATTTATTTGAATTTCCTTTGAACAGGACTTGATTTTTATCTTTAAGTCCTCATTTTTATTTAAATAATCTTGAAAATAAATTTTCATGCTTTTTTCTATCACATTGTTCTGAATAAACTAATATTACGGATATATTATCTTTTTCTCCCTGATCTTTTATGGTTTTTACCGTTTTTCTTGATATTTCTTGAAGTATATCATTGTTTATCATTTTATGGTTGTTAATATTTTTCTTTAATGTATTAATATCTAATTTATTGTAAAATCCGTCAGTACAAAGCAAAAAAAATTCTCTTTCTCTTATAGATCCAATTCTCTTATAAATATCTATTTTTTCTTTTGCTCCAACGCATTGAATCAATACATGCTTTTGCGGACTCTGCTCAGCTTCTTCTTCACTTATTATCATGTTTTTAACTTGATATGCTACAAGAGAATGATCCTCAGTAATCTGTTTAAATTTATTTTCTAATTTATAAATTCTACTGTCTCCTACATGAACAATATAATATTTATCGTTGTATATAAAAATACAAGATACTGTGGTTCCATATAAGCTATTGTTCTGTTTACCTGCGTTGATTATTCTTAAATTTATTTTGTTCACAACACTTTCCATAGAAGTTATGATATCTTCATCTGCTGAAGTTATAATGTTTATGACTTCGTTTTTCCACCAAAGCTTAAAAGCATTTATCGCTATAGAACTGGCTATTTCTCCGTGGGAAAGTCCACCAACTCCATCACATACCACCATCAATCCAAATTCTCCATAGGGTCCATCACCAATCTGAACTAATATATTATCCTGGTTTATATTTTTATAATTGCCAATATCACTTAAAGCACCTGTAGAAAGTTGCAATCTACTCATACTATATCTCCCCTAATACAGCTTAAATATAAAGTTAATATCAGATAAAGTTATTAAATCATCATTCTGCAATAGATACTGTTGTCCACCTACAAGTCTTTCTCCATTTATATAGCTGCCATTTTTAGAATTTAAATCAGTTATATAGCATTCTATATCTATTTTATCTATTTTAGCATGAGTCTTTCCTATAGTTTTATTACTGCATATATAATCTGCTTGCCCTTGCAGCCTTCCGATAACAAAGCTGTTTTTATTAATATATATTTTTTCCACCGTACCATCATTACCTTTTAACAGTAAGTATGGGTTATTTGAAGTCAAAAGTTCTGTTTCAAAATTCATATCAGTAACTATTTCTCTTTTTGACAGATTTATTTGACTTTGGTTTAAAGATTTTGAGGCAGCTTTTTTATTTTTTTCTTCTTTGGGCTTGCTCTCAACCTGCTTAGAAATTTTAATTTCTGCTTCCTTTATTGGAATCTTTTTCTCTATTAAATTATTCTTGGAAAGCAATCTTCTAAGAATTAATATGTCTGCTGCTGCTGCAAGCAATACAGATGCCATTATGCTGGTTGTATCTAAATTCTGGGTCATAAATGCAAGCACCAAAACAATTATTAACGCAAGCTGTATTGTTAAACTTATTAATTTTATTGATGTTCTGTACTTTTTCTTCACCTCATATTTTACATCCTGAATTTGCTTTTGATGAATATTCTTCTGATTTGTTATTTTTTCTTTTGATAGGCTATTTGAAATGACAACACTTTCTTCTTTTATTTTCTTAGAATTTACGATTTTTTCTGAATTAGTCTTAGTTATCCTTGAGTTCAGGGCAGTATTATTGCTGCTTACTTTATTTGAATCTATATCCTTAAGTAATTTAAGGAAATCCTCCAAATTAAAACTTGCTGACTTTAAAGCACCTAATATCCTCTCTACAAAGTTGTCTCCAATTGTATTTTCAATTGTTGCGTAATCTACCAGAATACTTTTTGCCAGTTGCTGGTATTCTTCATTTACATTCTCATATAGTTCCACATCTAACGGTACATATATTAATTGAATTTCTAAAGAATCCTGACATACATATATCTTTTCTAGATCAAATATAAAATTTTTTTCACACAAAAAATAGTTTTCACAACTAGCAATTATCTCTCCAATACTTTTTAATATACCTATAAATTGCTGCTTATTTAATTTATTTTCCATAAGATAACTCTTTAGTGTAAGCTTTGAACTGATATCATAAAATAATTGGAAAGTTTCGTTATAGCGCTGACTATACAAAGTATTGATACCAGTATGATAATTATTGTTTATCATCTCGATTTGATAGCTTATTGGTTCCTTATTATTAGCACTAGTACATACTAAAAAATTCTTTAAACCATTACTATTATAATCAAAATATACATTTTCGCCCATTTGCATGCTATCACCTACATTTTTAATAAATTTAGTAATGCATGTATAATAATACCATAAAAATAGCTAAGTTTCCATTATTTCTTGATTTATTTTTATTTTTTAATACTTTTATTGAAAATTAGTTATTATTTAATTTTCGCATAAGATTCATATGTCATTTTTCAACAAATAAAGCTTTATTTAATTATACTGAAAAAATATCCTGTTAAATCTTTAAAATCCTCCAGCTCTTTTTTACCTTTTTCAGAGATTCCATAGAGTCCTCTGCCAGCTTTGTAAAACCATCCATAAACATCATTATATAATATGGACAAGGTTTTCTTTTCATCAGAGCCCATATTTCTAAGCTTCTTAGGGGTAAGTTCTCCATACTTACTAAGGCAACAGGCTATGTATATAGCGGCTTCTCTATAAGCAGTAACAAGCTTTTTCCCACGGCTTCCTCCTTTATTGAGGTCCATATATCTTCCCTGTGTTTCTTTGATTATGGCTGTTCTCTTGCCTTTATTAACCCTCTTGCTCTTTTCCATATCAAAGGCTTTCGGCTCTTGTACTATATCTACAAATGTCTTATTTTTTTTGAAGTCAACCATTATTAATCCAAGCTCTAACCTTCTTAAAAGGTGGCATATATCTCTCCACTTGCTGCTATATTTCATATTTTTAGGCTTTGGTACGGCCGCGTAAACAAAGTCCGCTGTTTTTTGTCTTTTTACTGCTTGAGCCAGAAGAGCTACTGTAAGATTTTTCTTCAGTTCAACGATTATAATCGTCTCATCCTTAATAGCTACCAAATCACAGTCCTTTACCTCTCCATTAACCTTATAGCCTTGAAGCTCAAAATATTCTTTTATTGGATTATATAAATCTTCTTCTTTAAGAATTTCATTCATGAAAAATCACCATTGTTAATCCTTTTAAGCATTTTTAATGTACATTCTTATTATAATATCAATATCTCTTTTATGTTAGTCTATATTAAACCTGCAATTCGTAATTTATAAATTATAAGTAAGAAGTAAAAATGAATAATTAGGAGTTTAGGTAGAAATTTAATATTAGAATTGCAGTATATTAAATACTGATAATGATAAACTCTTAAAAAAATGATATAATTATATAGTTAATGGTTTTATATTTATATTTTAATTTTTAATCCATGTCTATTTAACATGAGTTCTTATTAAGGGGGAATTTTATAATGAAAACATTACTTATGACAGATTCCTGCTCAGACCTGCCAATAGAATACACAAAGGAAAATGATATATTTGTTTTTCCCTTAACCTATCACTTTAAAGGAGAAGATCATGTAGATGATTTTGGAACTACTTTAAGCTATAGTGATTTTTATGCAGAGGTTAGAAAAGGTGAAATGTCGTCAACCTCTCAAGTAAACACCTATACCTTTAAAGAAACCTTTAAAAAATTTATCGACCAAGGATACTCTTTAGTATATATAGCTTTTTCTTCTGCTCTTAGCGGAACCTATAATAACGCTATGCTTGCAAAGGAAGAAATTATAGCAGAAAATCCAACTGCAGATATTTCTGTTATTGACTCCAGATGTGCCTCTATGGGTCTAGGCCTTCTAGTTTTTACAGCCTGCCAAAAGCTAATGGCTGGTATGGCTAAAGAGGATTTAGTAGCTTGGATAGAAGCTAACAAATTAAAATTAAATCATTGGTTTACGGTGGATGATCTTTTTCATTTAAAAAGAGGTGGAAGAGTTTCTGCTACCAGCGCTGTTATAGGAAGCCTATTAGATATTAAGCCTATACTTCATGTGGATGATGAAGGCCGTTTAATACCTGTAGCTAAAACAAAAGGCAGGAAAAAATCTATAAGGACTTTAGCTAATGAATTAAATGATCGAATAACAAATGCAGAAGATCAATTCATAGCTATAAGTCATGGTGACTGTTATGAGGATGCTAAATTGCTTGAGAAATTAATTTTAGAACAGCATAAAGTAAAAGGATTTATCATTAATTATGTAGGTCCAGTAGTTGGCTCCCATTCAGGTCCTGGAACCATGGCATTGTTTTTCTTCGGTGAAAACAGACATATTTAGTTATTTTCCATAAAAAAATTGCCCCTAAGGGCAATTTTTTATTTTGTTCCTTTTATGAAAGCATCTACCTGCTTCTGAGCTTCTTTTTGTATTTTATCTAATCCAGCTTCCTTTAATTTTTGTTTGTAGGTTTCTAGTCCCTTCACTGGATCTGATATTACACCAAGGCTTAGTGGAATACCATATTGAATAGTTACGTTATTTACTGCTGCCATTTCATTCTTAACATTTGAATCATCGAAGTTAAATGCTTGAAGAATATTATTTACAGTATCCTCTTTTGCCCATTTATTAGACATTTGGTCTACTATTGCTGGCTGAGATTCATCTGTACGAGCCATTGAGTCTACATGCCATCCCCATGGACATACATTGTTAGCTGGGAAGTTAGAAGATGTACTTAACTCTTTGTACTGCTTATCCCCTACTGCCTGCCAATGTGTTCCCTCTATACCGAAGGTAGTTAGATTGTATATATCTTTGTCATATCTTAATAGGTCTAAAGCCATTAAAGCTCTGTCAACATTCTGTGAGCTGGCATTTATAGCCATACCGTTGTTAGTATAAGGATTAGCAACCTTCTTTACTCCTGGATGAATGTCTACGATTTCAACTTTCCAATCAGGATGCTGAGCATTTATAGATGCTGCGTCGCTTGCTGCAGAACCGATGTTCCAAACCATGGATGCTGCTTTTCCTGCTTTAAATGCATCATCTCTTGTCTCTTTGCTGGATAGAGAGCTCTTTGACCAGTAGCCATTATCTGCGAACTGTTTCATCTTAACAACATAATCTTTATAAGCATCTGTGTCAACAATTGATACTACTTTTCCTGAAGTATCATCAAGCTTGTAGAATAATGATGGGTTATCACTATTGGAGTTTGCTCCCTTTAGAACAGCTAATCCATTACCTTCAAATGCATAAGGATAGTAAAGATTCTGCACTCCTCCGTTTACTAATGAAACTATACCCTTTTCATTTTTAGCAACAGCATCGTAGTATTTCTCCAAATCAGCTTCGCTCTTTATTTCAGGTATTCCATATTTCTCTCTAAGGTCTCCTCTTATAGCAAATACATTGTAGGAATATTCATGACCCTGATCATTCGGTACCATGTATATCTTGCCGTTAACCTTTGCCTGATCCCAGGCAACCTTTGGTTCATTCTTGTAAGTATTAGGCGCATCCTTTTTAAGCATATCTGTAGTTATTTCTGAAAATCCGTTTCTTACTGCCATCTGATTATAGAAACACCAGCCTGAGGCAGTAAATATTAAATCGAAATCATCTCCGGAAGAGAATAATAATGGATATTTAGTGTTCATGTCCCCCCAGGATATAAACTGTACATCTAATGTAGCATTAATCTTTTTCTTCATTATATCGTTTACTTTTCCGTAAACAGCATCATAGTCCTTTGGCTTATCACCTAAGAGATACATCTTAAGTTTAACTGCACTTAATTTACTAGGATCTGAGCTTTCTGATGAACTTTGCTTGCTTGAACAACCACTGAAACCAGCTGCCATAGTCATTGTTAATGCTATTGCAAGAGTTAATTTCTTTAAAACTTTATTCATTACAGTTCCCCCTCGTATATTTTAAAATTTTTAGAATTATGATGCATACTTTGGAGCCTCTTTAAGAACTCCAAAGTACTTATCAATTATTTTACCAGAATATTGATTTATGATAATCTCATATTGAGCTTTATCCTTTAACAGCTCCTACTGTAATACCCTGTACAAAGAATCTTTGCACGAAAGGATATAGAAGTATTATAGGTCCAGTAACTATGACTGTAAGTGCCATTTTAAAAGATTCACTTGGCAAATCCATGTGTATATTAGTTCCTGTCTTAGAAATCAAATTCTTATATGCATCTATATTATTTACTATTTTGTAAAGAAAATATTGAAGACTATATAAATTTTGATTCTGTATAAAGAGCATTGAATCATACCAGTCATTCCAATAGTTTAATGCTGTGAACAGACCAACAGTTGCTAAAGCTGGCTTTGCTAGAGGTAAAATCAGTTTGATGAATATGGTAAAATCGCCTGCTCCATCAATCTTTGCTGATTCTGAAATTGCATCTGGTATTCCGCTCATAAAACTCTTCATAACCAAAATGTTAAATACATTTAAAAGCGGAGGCAGTAAAAGTGCCAGATAGCTATCTTTTAGATGAAGATATTTTACCATCAATACATACCAGGGTACCAACCCACCGCTAAATAAAGTGGTAAAGTAGAAGTAAAAAGAAAATTTATTTCTCCATTCAAAATCCTTTCTGGTAAGAACATAAGCAGTCATAGCAGTTATAAATACACCAAGTATTGTTCCAAGTACAGTTAAACTGATGGTGACTCCGTAAGCCCTGAAAATCGCAGAAGGATCTTTAAGTGCCATCTTGTATGCTGAAAGTGATAATTCCTTTGGAATGATTCTAAAACCATACTTTGCTATAGAATCCTCTGAAGTAAAGGACCCTGATATTACCATTAAGAAAGGTATCAAGCAAGCTAGTGCTGTAAATCCGAGAATTACATAGGCACAAACATTGAAAACAAGTACATCCTTTGGCTTCTTAGCTTTTTTAAATCTGACTTCTTCATTTATAGATATGTTCTGCAAGTGAATCGCCTCCTTCTCTAGAATAATGAGTAATCTTTATCATATCTTCTTACAAAATAATTCACTACCACTACTGTTATAAAGCAGAATATGGACTGGTATAAACCGGAAGCTGCTGCCATACCAAATTCGTTGGTTTGCAGTAAGGATCTAAACGTAAAGGTATCAATAACATCCGTAGTATTAAATAGAGTTCCATTGTTTCCTATCAGCTGGTAGAACATTTGGAAATCTCCTCTGAATATATTTCCTATAGCTAATAATATTAATATAATCATTGTTGGCTTTAAGCATGGGATTGTAATCTTAAATATTCTCTGAAAAATATTAGCTCCATCAACCTCAGCTGCCTCGTAGATTTCTGTGTCTACTCCCATTATGGCCGCTAAATAAAGTACTGTTCCATATCCAACGTTCTTCCAGGTGTTAAAAATAATTATAATGAAAATCCACGCTACTGGTTTGGAGTAAATATCAATGGGCTGAGCTCCAAAAGATTTTAATATGGAATTTACAGTACCATTTTCAAAGTTGAATAAATTATATACCATAACTCCAACTATTACCCAAGATATAAAGTAAGGAAGGAACATCATGGACTGAGTGGTCTTCTTAAAAAACTTATTTTTTATTTCTGAAATAAATATAGCCATCATTATCTGCATAGTAGTATTTATAGCTATGAATGCTACATTGTATAATACAGTATTACGGGTTACCTTAAAAGCCTGACCTGATGAAAAGAAAAATTTAAAATTGTCAAAGCCAACCCAAGGGCTAAGATATAAACCATCTCTATAATTAAAGCTTTTAAATGCTACTACTATACCTGTCATAGGTATATAGCTAAATAAGAAGAAAAATAAAACCGCAGGCACAAGCATTAATAGCAAGGTTCTGTTTTTCTTTAGCTTGTATAAAAAACTCTGATTATGCTTACTCATTTTCTACCGCCTCCATCATTAATACGTTTTCATGTCTACGGTCTAATATTATCATGAATTCGATATCAGAAATTTAGTATTATCTTTTTATTTTAGTAAAATATTTCACTCTTTTTTGGAGGAACCTTAAAACATATTGGTGAAAAGTACAAATTATTGCTTTTAAAATTATTTAGTAATATAATAAATATACCATTTTGGGAATGTGTTATGCTTTTAAGGGGGGAATCTTAATTGGTTAAATTGCTAATAGTAGATGATGAAATTTTCACCAGAGACGGTATTCTAGAGCAGATGCCTTGGTCTCAATTAGGAGTAGACCAAGTTAAATCAGCTTATGATGGAATTAATGCACTTGAAATTGCTAAGGATTTTAAACCTGATATATTGCTTACCGATGTAAGAATGCCTCGAATGGATGGAATAGAGCTTTCTTTCAGTCTGAGAAAAATTTTACCTTCTTGCGAAATCATTTTCATGAGCGGCTACTCTGATAAGGAGTACTTGAAATCAGCTATTAAATTAAAGGCTGTAAGCTACGTTGAGAAACCTATAGATTTGGACGAACTAGAAGCAGCAATTAAAAATGCCGTTATTTCAAATTTAGAGACAGCTAAAGCTGATGATAATGCAAAAAAAAGTATCGCACTTTCGCTAATTAGTGAAAACGTTAATATGGAAGAACTAAAGCAGCTCATTGGAACACAGCATTTTGATTCATTAAAGGATGTATCTTTTTTAACCTTTTTGATAGCTCTTACTGATTCTAATACAAATGTGAAAGATAAAATTCTTTCTGAAGTGGATGACATAATCTCTAAAAGTGAATTCAGAAGCCTATCCTGCTTTAAAAACGAAAAGTTAATGCTTATCCACTTATTTTGGAATAAAAACAATAAAGCTGCTCTGAAGCAAGAGAATCTTGAAAACCTTTTTATAGCTATCTCTGAACAGCTGAAAAAATACGGAAACTTTTTTGTTTCGGTAGGTAACCAAGCTGAAAGCCCTGACAAAATTTATGAGTCTTACAATGCAGCTTTAAAAGCATTAAATAAATCTTTTTATTATGATTATTCTTCAATCTTATATTGCTGCCACACTAAATCAGATATATATAAAGGTGATAAAAAAATCTTTGAAACCTTTTATAAGCATTTGTGTCATGAAGAAAAAATGGAAAGCATACTTTTAATCAAAAGATTTGCCGGCGATATACGACTTTATCCTGATACCCCAGCAAATCACGTTAAGGATATATTCTATAGATTCTTTCTAGAGTTAATAAGATTTTGTACTGAAAGAAAAATTCAGATAAATGATGCAGACTTAAATTCACAAATACCCTTTGATAAATTCATACAGTTTAATACTATTGCTGAAACAGAGACTTTCATCATTGAAAAAATAGAAGCGGTTTTTTCTGCGATTTCCGAGGAAAACGTTGACAAGAACTCCATAGCTCAAATTACACGATATATTCGTGATAATTTCAATGATGCAGACTTATCCTTAAATACTATAAGCGAACACACTTATCTGACCACCGCTTATATGTGCAAGATTTTTAAAGATAATACGGGAACAACTATAAACAAATATATTTTAGAATATAGAATAAATAAAGCTAAAGAACTGCTTAAAACAAGAGGTATGAAGATAAGTGATGTTGCAGGAAAGGTTGGCTATACGGACGGTAATTACTTCACCAAAATATTCAGGAAAGAAACAGGCCTTACTCCATCGGAATTTAGGCAGAAATATCTATCATGAAAATAAACTTTATTAAAAATATGAAGCTAATGCAAAAATTTCTATTGTCCTACTTTTTGCTTATTGTAATACCTTTAGCTCTTCTTTCCACCCTAACTTATCGTAAGGTATCAGGAATTGTGGAAAATTATATTACTTTTTCAGCTAACCAAGCTTTTGAGCAAACTAGTTCATTTTTGTCCTATAAACTATATAGATTTATAGAAATATCTGATCTGATTCGCAATGATAACAATATAATAAACACCTTGAATAAGGATGCGGACACCTACGATCTCCATGAACAGATAAAGGATATGGTATATTTGAGGCAGTACCTTCATTCCTTTGAAGATGGCATAGATATATGTAAAGCCGCCTTATACGTAAATGATAATTTTGCCTATTCCGGAGACAATGTGAATTTATTTCCAGTGTCCCAGGCGGAAAAATCAAAATGGTATGCAGAATTAAAAAAAGATGGGAAAAAGGATTTATGGTGCCCTAGCTCTTATTTAAGCAATAATAACCAGGATAACGGTGATTTTTTATCCGTGATTGCAGCTATCAAAAATCCCACTGATTACAGTAAATTTATAGGATACCTTCAGCTCAATTTTAAAAAGCAGGTAATTGATGATATCATTAAAAAAGCTAACGCCTTTGAAGGAAGCTTAACATATATACAGAATTCAGCTGGGGTTGTAGTATGCTCTTCCAACACCTCAATGTTAAAAAAATATGGTCTTGGCAGCGATTTGATTAATTCTCTTTCCAATGCTTCGAGCACTCTAAAGCCTGTAATGATAGGAAATAGTAAATGCCTAGCTGCAAGTTTTTTGATTGATGGAACAGACTGGAATATGGTTACAGTAATACCCTATAATAAAATAGGAGCCAAGGTAGTATCTATCGGATATGATTTGCTTCTGTTAATGTCTATAATCGCCACAGTGGCCTTTTCCTGTGCCTTTTATTTCTCAAGATCTCTGAATAAGAGAATATCAAAGCTTATCAGAGCAATGCGAAAAGTACACAATGGTAATTTTGATACCTTTATAGAGAATTCAGGCAATGATGAAATAGCGGAACTTATAGATAATTATAACTATATGCTGAGTCAAATATCTATATTAATCGAAGAGCAATATAAGTCAGGCAAAGCAGTAAAAAATGCAGAACTTAAAGCTTTGCAGGCTCAAATAAATCCTCACTTTTTATATAATACTTTGGATATGATAAATTGGATGTCTTACAAAAACATGAATGTTGAAATCAGTTCGGCAGTGAAAAGCTTAGCTAAATTTTACAAATTGAGCCTTAACAAAGGCAAATCCATTATTTCTATTAAAGATGAATTGACTCATGTTTCCCTTTATGTTCAAATTCAAAACATGAGATATTCCAACAGAATAAATTTAAATATTCTTGTAAATGAGGAAATTCAGGAATTCAGCATTCCAAAGATCACCTTGCAGCCCATAGTTGAAAATTCTATTTTGCATGGGATACTTGGAAAAGAGAATCAGGCTGGTAACATCATAATAAAAGGAGTTATGGAAGATGAAGATATACTTATTTCTATTGAGGATGATGGTGCAGGTATTCCTGAGGATGTCATAAGTAAAATTTTTTCTGATGAATTAAATAGCAGAAAAGGCAGCGGCTATGGCATTAAAAATATTAATGAAAGGCTAAAAATATCCTATGGTGAGAAGTATGGTATATCCTTTGAAAGTGAAATCGGAGTAGGCACCAAGGTTAAAATAAGAATTCCAGCTAAAAAATACGATAACATTTAGCCATGATAAATTAAACGCCTCTCAGATTCTTGTGTTTCTGAGAGGCGTTCTTTATATCTTATTCTGCTTTAAACCATAGTCTATTTTGCCTTTTTTGCATAAAGTGCTGCTATTTTAACTATTACTTCTACAGCCTTTTCCATGGACTCTACTGGTACATATTCATATTTTCCATGGAAATTCTCTCCCCCTGCAAATATATTAGGCGTTGGAAGTCCCATGAAGGAAAGTCTTGAGCCATCAGTACCACCTCTTATAGGTCGTACTATCGGCTTTACGCCTGTACTCTCCATAGCTTCATAGCCTATGTTGAATACATGCATAGCTTCTTCTATTTTTTCTTTCATGTTATAATATTGATCCTTCATATCAAGCTCTGCAGTACCAGCTCCATATTTTTCATTAATCTTATTTACAGTTTCAGTCATTAGAGCTTTTCTTGCTTCAAATTTATTTCTGTCAAAATCTCTGATTATATATTTTAAAACTGTCTTTTCAACTTCTCCCTGTATTGCGTTCAAATGGAAGAAACCTTCATAGCCCTCAGTCTTTTCTGGCACTTCATTTTCCGGTAAAAGTCCTATAAAATCATTTGCAACAAGTATAGAGTTTTTCATCTTTCCTTTTGCATAGCCTGGATGAACATTTCTGCCGTTTATTGTTACATTAGCCGAAGCCGCATTAAAGCTTTCATACTCAAATTCTCCTATTTTTCCACCATCTATAGTATAAGCAACTTCGGCGCCAAACTTTTTAACATCAAAATAATCTGCTCCTCTGCCCACTTCTTCATCTGGAGTAAACCCGATCTTTATAGTTCCGTGCTCTATTTCGGGATGGCTTATAAGATGCTCTACAGCTGTCATTATCTCCGCTACACCAGCCTTATCGTCTGCTCCAAGAAGAGTTGTTCCATCTGTAGTTATAAGGGTCTTCCCTACATATTCCTTAAGCTCTGGAAAATCTGCAGGTGAAAGCACTATGTTAAGTTCCTTGTTTAGAACTATGTCCTTTCCAGCATAATTTTCAACTATCTGTGGGTTTACATTAGTTCCAGACATGTCTGGAGAAGTATCCATATGGGATATAAAGCCCACAGCTGGAATAGCTTTTGAAGTGTTAGCTGGAAGTGTTGCCATAACATATCCATGCTCATCTATTTCCGCATCCTTTAATCCTAATTCCTTAAGTTCCTTTACAAGCTCATTTCCAAGTACAAGCTGTTTTGCGGTGCTTGGTACTGTAGTTGAAGCTTCATCAGATTTTGTATCAATTTTTGCATATTTTAAAAATTTTTCTACAACTTTACTCATGTTAATTCTCCTTTTTATCATTCTTTTTTATTATTGAAAAGAAAACGTGATATGCATTAATACCTTCGTTATTCTCATTTTGCTTTTTTCCGTTTTCATCCATATAGTTTTCTATATAACTTCTCAATTCTTCCATCTTCTCTTTAGTTAAATATAAATCCCCCATGGAAGCTGAGGCTACATCCTTTTTACCAATATCAAAATAAGTTAGAAAAGAATCCCTAGCCCCATCAAACAGCTTGTGTATGGCATTTTTAGCTTCGTTAAATACCTTTTCCTTAGGAATACCTTCTTCCTCAGTAGTTAAATTAAATTTGTGAGCAGCAGGTTCATAGTATTTAGCTGTAATACCATTTATAACTTTTGTATAAACAAGATTTAATATTCCTACCTTTTCCATTTTTTTTACGTGATAATGGATTTTAGCAGGAGCTTCTCCCATCTCATCCGCCACACGCTTTGCTGTAGCCGGCTCATTTAAACTGTAAAAGCAATCCAATATTTTATATCTATATGAATCTGAAAAAACTTTTATTTCCTCTAAGGTTTTTAAATATTTAACATCTTCCAAAGGCAATCCCCTTCTATTACAATTGGCTTGCTTTAAATTCTATTTTGTTTTAAATATCAGCAAGCCTCTTATCCACTAATAATAATACTGATGATAGTAACATTATAACACCAAATATTATAAATAGTACAGACATAGAAATATATTCGCTCATGACCCCTGTAACCGCAGCTCCTAATGGCACTGTAGACATGGAAACCATGTTTAAGACAGAATTTACTCTTCCAAACATATTTTTTGGGGTACTATTAACTACAATAACACCTAAAGGTGAAGTCATAATTGGAATACAAAGACCGATTACGAAGTAAATCATAACAGTAAAGCCTATAGATACAATTCTAGAGCTTATGATATTTCCAGGCATAAAAAGCAGGGTGAAAAACACTCCAAAGACTATAAGCCCTCCAGCTACTATATGAATAAACTTAAATTTTTTACCTATATTGGCCGCAACGACTCCTCCAATAATCATTCCCAAAGTAAGCGTTACAGAGAGCAAGGACAGAATTTCGCTGCCTGCTTTTAATTTCTCATAAACAAAGGGTGTTTCTAGTACATTTATAGGGGATAAACAAAAGTTCACTATAGCAAAAGCTGCTATCATCCTTATGATAACATAACTTTTAACTACGTATTTAATGCCTTCCTTTATATCCTTCAAATATTCCTTAACCCCGCCAGAACTTTTTAATAATTCCTCTCCACTTACTTTTATGAAGATTACCATAGCTGCTGCAATAAAGAAGGTCATACCATCTACAAAAACCGCAGTGAATACTCCGCATAAGCCTATTATAACTCCAGCTGAAGCCGAACCTATGAATTGAGCTATAGAACCTACCGATGTTGCGTAGGAGGTTCCTTCCATCAATGCTTCCTTAGATATTAAAATTGGAATTATGGAAGACATAGCCGGAGAGCTTAGCGCCTGAAAAGATGCATTACATATAGTAAGCACATAAAGCTGCCAAGGCACTAAAACACCTGTAAGAAAGAGAAATGCAGTTAAGGTGACTAGTATTCCTCTGCCCACATATCCTATTAATATAAGCCTCTTTTTAGGAAACCTGTCCGCTAATACTCCAGTAAAAGGTGTAAGCACTATAGTAGGTATGGCATTAACCGCCATCAAAGTTCCAAGCATTAGCTTAGAACCAGTAATCTGGTATACCATTATGGAGTAGGCTATGGTATCCAAAGAATCTCCGAATTTTGATATAGCACTGGCAATCATCAATATACAAAAGCTTTTAAATTTCAGTAATGACTTAACAGCAGGTTGTTTATTTTCAGCAAGTTCCATTTCAACACCCCATACAAAATTAATTTAACATATAAAATATTTTAAACGTTAAATTAATTTTAAACGTGTTGCAATTTTTTGTCAATATTAAATTATCCTTCTCTAGATATAAACATAGCTAAAAATATTAGTATGCAGCCTATAAACGCTCTTGGTGATAGAACGTCCCCTATAAAAGATGAAAAAACGACTCCAAATACAGGCTCAAAAAGATATATTATAGCTGCATGCGATGGATTTATCATAGGCTGCATCTTATTTTGCACAGCCATTCCTACACCACTTCCAAATATTCCTGTAATAAGAACACAAACTACTACGGAGGAAGAAGAACTTATCCTATATCCCTCTAACATAAAAGCTGGTATAAGAGAAAATACTCCTACCATGAAAAGCTCTACTATAGCAAGTGTTATTCCATCATATGCTTTACCCGTTTTATCTACCAAAAGTATCTGAAAGGAATAGGAAAAGGCACATAATATAGTTAAAATATCTCCTATATTTACTCCTGCATCCCCATTATAGGTGAGAAAGAAAAGCCCAATCACTGCCGTCAATGCCCCAAGCGCTAGTCTTAACTTAGGTCTTTTTCTGTATATTATTATCATTAGGATTGGTACAAAAACCACGGATAATCCAGTTATAAAACTTGATTTACTAGGCGTTGTATATACCATGCCTAAAGTCTGAAATATATTTCCTACAACTAGAGCCAAGGCCACTAGAGAACCTGCAGCTATCATCTTTAGATTAATGAGCTTAAATTTATTTTTAAATATAACTGCCAATACCAAGGTAGCCACAAAACTTTTTATAGAAACCAAGGTATATGGTCCTATACCATTCTTAAGAGCTATACTGGTTAAGGGAAAGCCCACTCCCCATATCATTGTAATAAATATTAATACACCTTCCGCCTTATTTCTTCTCATGTTTTATCCCCCATATTCTATTTTTTGTCACGAATAAAATAAATATATCTTAAATACTTGTCATTAACAATGTATTAAGTTAGGTCTTTATAAATACAAAGCTATTATTTATAATTAACTTATAAAGATGCGTAAGCTGGAGGTTAAAATGTACAAAATAATGATTGTAGAAGATGAACTTAAGATTAGTTCCCTGCTGAAAAAGAATATTGAAAAATGGGGTTTTGAAGCCTATATAGCAAATGATTTTAATAATGTGCTGGAGGAATTTAACCTTGCTAAACCTCATCTTGTACTTATGGATGTAAACTTGCCTGCCTATGACGGCTTTTATTGGTGCAGCAAAATAAGACAGCTTTCAAAGGTTCCAGTAATCTTTCTTTCAGCCAGAAACTCTAATATGGATATTGTTATGGCTATCAATATGGGCGGAGATGACTACATTAACAAACCTTTTTCTCTGGAGGTTTTAATGGCAAAAATAAATGCTCTGCTTAGGAGAACCTATTCCTACAAAGATAATTCTGTGGACACTCTGGAGTTTAATGGGGTAATGTTATCCTTGAAAGATAATTTTGTATATTACAAGGATAACAGTGTAGAGCTTACAAAGAATGAATTTAAAATATTATGGATACTTATGAAAAGCAATGGAGCTATAGTCACAAGAGAGAAAATCATGCAGGAGCTTTGGGAGGATGAAAATTTTATTGATGATAATACTCTTACAGTGAATATAAACAGGCTTAGAAAAAAGCTTAAGGAGCTTCAGCTTAATGAATTCATAATTACAATAAAAAATCAGGGGTACTGTATAAAATGAGCTTTTTTACATATTTAAAGGATAACTTAAGATTAGCAGCTTTCTATGGCTTCACTTTACTGTTCATATGTCTCATGATGTATTTTGACCGCAATAATAGGATGCTTAACTCAAATGTATTATATGTGGCGATTATTTACACCTTGGCTTTTATAATTTTTCTTCTAGCAGATTATTTTATTAAAAATTCCTATTTAAAAAAATTATTAGCTTTAAGAGGTAGTAAGGACAACACACCCTTGCTGCCAGAACCTCTTGAGTATAAGGACAGCATATACTCCTCTATGATGATGAATATGTATGAAAGTTACTTAGAAAACATCAAAGACCTGGAAAACGCTTTTAAGGACAACAGCGAGTTTATGACCTCCTGGGTACATGAAATAAAAACTCCCCTCACCACTTCGAAGCTTATACTAGACGATACCCCAGTGGATGTTTCATCCTTAAAAGAAGAAATAGACAGGATAGATGATTATGTAGAAAAGGTTCTGTACTATTCCAGAAGTGACAGCTTTTCAAAGGATTATGTAATATCAGAGATAAATCTAAATTCCTTGATGAAGGAAAGCATCAAAAAACATTCTTTGTTATTTATAAAAAAACATATAAAGCTTGTAAATGACTGTCCAGAAGACTTTGTTGTAGACAGCGATAAAAAATGGCTTTTGTTTATAATAAATCAAGTTTTGTCTAATTCCTTAAAATATACTCACGATAACGGAAGCATAAGCTTTGAGATTACAGAAAACAATATGGAGAAGCTTCTTATAATAAGTGATACGGGTATAGGAATAAAACCAGAGGATATAAAAAGAATATTCACCAAAGCCTTTACAGGGTATAATGGGAGAAATGAAAATCTTAAAGCCACTGGAATTGGACTTTATCTTGCTAATAAGCTTTGTAAAAAGCTTGGCCACAGCATAACCCTTGAATCTACTGTTGATGCAGGCACAAAGGTCTACATACATTTTCCTAAATGGAATGATTATTATCAGGTTACAAAAATGTAAGTTTAGAGGACAAAATGTAAGTCAGATAAATGGCTGTACATTTTGTTTTTTTGTAAAATAAAGATGTTCTCAAACAAATATAGAAAACGGAGGGTATTTTTATGGAGGTTTTAAATATAAAAGACTTGAAAAAAGTTTATGGATCAAAATTTGGAGGAGTGAAATATACCGCTTTAGAGGATATAAATCTTTCAGTAGAGGAAGGAGAATTTGTTGGAATAATGGGGCCTTCTGGTTCAGGTAAAACCACTTTCTTGAATGTGATATCAACTATAGATAAACCTACAGCTGGAAAAGTTTTTATTGGTGAAAATGACATAACAAAATTGAAGGAGCCTTACCTTTCAAAATTTAGAAGAGAAAAACTAGGTTTTATTTTTCAAGATTTTAATCTATTAGATAACATGACTCTTAAAGAAAATATAGTACTTCCCCTAGCACTGTCCAATACTCCTTATGGAGAGATTAAAAAAAGACTTAATGATATAAGCTCAAAGCTTGGTATTCAGGAAATATTATCAAAACACCCTTATGAGGTTTCCGGAGGTCAGAAACAAAGAGCCGCTGCTGCAAGAGCTATAATAACCAATCCTTCTATCATACTTGCAGATGAGCCTACTGGAGCTTTGGATTCAAAATCCTCTAAAGAGCTTTTGAATTCCCTTCAGAATCTAAATGATAAAAATGCTGCTACCATACTTATGGTTACTCACGATGCTTTCGCTGCCTCCTACTGCAAAAGGGTTATATTTATAAAAGACGGAAAGCTTTTTAATGAAATATATAAGGGGTCCTTAAGCAGACAAAATTTCTATCAAAACATATTAAAGATATTATCTGTAATAGGCGGTGACAGCGATGCTATTTAAGATGGGACGAAATAATGTAAAGCATAATTTCAAAAATTACTGGACTTTCTATTTAAGCTGCACCTTCAGCGTATTTGTGCTCTATCTTTTTACTTCAATAATCTACGATAAAAATGTACAAAATGCTGTCTCCGGCTTTAAAAACTTCATGGATATATTTAATTTAGGAGATGGCTTATGTACCGCCTTTTCAGCCTTCTTTATCTGGTATTCAAATTCCTTTTTCATAAAGTCTAGAAAGAAGGAATTCGCCACATATATGCTGCTGGGTATGTCCAAAAGACAGGTAAGCGCTCTAAATTTATTTGAAAATTTTATTATCATGTTCCTGTCCTTTTTAACTGGTATTGCAGCAGGGATACTTTTTAATAAATTTTTCGTTATGCTCCTGTTTACTCTCATGCACACTACTGGAAATACTGCCTTCCAAATAAGCTTAAAGTCCTTAAAGTTCTGCGGCATAATCTTTGGAATAATTTTTATAGTGATAACTCTTCACAGCTTTATACTCATATATAAAAACAACCTCATTGATCTTTTTAATGCTTCAAAGAAAAGGGAAAAAGCTTTAAAGGTTTCTCCTCTTACCTTCTTGATAGGCATAGGTGCTGTTTTCTGCCTTGCTTATGGCTATTCCATAGCTGTAGTTAAATTGGGAGATAATTTAATGTACACACCAAAGGTAGTTTTGCTGGTAGTAGCTGGTACCATATTATTCTTTACCTCTACTATTTCCTTGGTAATATATATAAACAAAAAGAACGAAGCCTCTCTTTTCAGTGGTACAAGAATAATTTCTTCCGCTCAGCTTTATTATAGATATAAAAGCAATGTAGGTACCTTAAGTGTTATTGCTATATCTACCTCAGTAGCTTTATGCGCCATACTTACCTGCTGCGGCTCTTACACAAAGGCTGAGCAAAATTCAAGAAATCTAAGTCCCTTTTCTATAGAATATTTAAACGGAAATAATAAAACAGATGAAATTTTTAAAGATACCTTAAGCAAGTACCCTAATATAAAAGTAACTTCTAAGGATTCCTTTGAATTTATTAAATTAAAAGCCTCAACTCCTTACAGTAAAAATGATGATTTATTTGTCCTTGATGAAAGCACCTTTAACAATATAAATTTACACCATAAAAAAAACAGCAAACTTTCCCTCTCCAATGATTCGGAATGCTACCTTGTTCATATCAACACTTATGGTTTCGATACTTCTATCAAGGGTAAGGATATAGCTATTAACCTAGGAGGTCTAGATTATTCCTTTAAGATATATGGAGATGATACAAATTCCTTTATTGCCCTTGAGCATACTAGCAACAGCATAATGATAGTGAAGGATAATCTGTATAAGAAGCTTAAGGCTTCCTCTGAAATAAGTACTTTTAACGTTACTGGATATATGCTGAAAAATGATTTCATTGCAAAAGACTTTATCCATGACCTAGATAGCAGTATGCCTAAAGAAAATAAGCTTTTAACCTTCTACGACCATTATAACGATAGCATAAAGCTCTTGGGAATACTAGCCTTCGTGGGATTGTTTACCGGTGTACTTTTCCTTACCGCTACAGGGAGCATAATCTATTTTAAATTGAATACAGAGTCAAAAGAGGATAGGAATAGATTCTTTACCTTAAGAAAAATAGGAGTTACTAAAGAAGAAATACACCAAGCGGTATCTAAAGAGGTCCTGATACTTTTCGGAGCACCCTTCCTGCTTGGAAGCTTGAATACCTTTGCCGCTTTGTTCCCTCTAAATAAGCTATTAGGTCTAGATGTAACTTTGTCCTACTTTGTGATTATACTTGTATATGCTCTATTCTACTACATCTACTATGTATTAACCCTAAAATCCTATTTAAAAAATGTAACAGAATATGCATAAAACATGACTAAAAAGCATAGCTTCAAGCTATTTTACTTGAAGCTATGCTTTAAGATTTATGCTATATAAGGAAGACTATTTCCTTTGAAGTATTTTTCAAGTTCTATATTGTTATAAATAGCTCTGGGAACTTTAATGAATAGATAATAGCTCAACTTCATAGACTGCTCAGGAGTCATTTCATCAAAATTTATACCAACCCTCATTATTTCATTGTTTATCAGCTTAGTATAAACCACTGTACCTTCTAATACTATGTTATTATCATCTATAATCATAGTTATTTTAGAATCAGATCTAAACTCATTGATTCTTTTAGTTACAAAACCCACGCCTGACTGAGATATATCAGTCATAATAACTCTATTAAGCTTGTCCGTTTCATTTTTAGTTAATACACTTATTCTTATGGGGAATCTATAATCCACCCTTCTATATACTCTTTTTAATACATCATAAATAACTGAACCTACTAGTGCTAGATTTATAGCAGACCAAAATATTGGAGATGCCACATACATAAAGCCGCTATGCTTTATATATGTTTTTATTAATGCTGCTAATATGCAAACCAATATAAGCATAAATAACGCTATATGATTTCTTATCTCCCTAACTTCAGTTTTCTTTATAGAGTTGTCTACTACCTTGGGAGTTACCTGGAAAAAGTGCTTTTTACTAAAAAATATACTGATGGTAGCCCTTATAAAAATAAACATTTTTAATATATTAAACTTTTCAACATCTATAAACTTAACATATCCTCTTCCCATTAACTTAACACTAAAAGAAATTAAAGATAAATAAATAAGCCAGTGAATTAAAAAGCTGCTTCCTATTCCGTTCTTTAAAGGGGCTAAGCCTGTGAGCATATATATAAGAGGCAGTACCATGTACATTAACTTTTGATAAGCGTCAAAATATATTAATATTACTGAAAAATGTGCAAGTCTTTGCTTCAAAGAAAGACCCTTTATCAATAATGGGTTAAACTTGCTTTTTAATATCTCCATAGACCCTTTTGCCCATCTAGATCTTTGTATATTAAAAGCATGCAAGGATTGAGGAGCAATACCAAAAGCTAGAGGCTCGTCATGAAACTTTACTTTCCATCCTTTAGCATTTAGCTTTATTGTAGTCAAAAGATCCTCTGTAACACTTTCCGTAGCCACTCCTCCGATATCCTCCAGCGCTTTTCTTCTTACTATTGAAGGACTTCCGCACCAAAAGGCAGCATCTATAGAATTTCTACCTGGCTGGAGTGCTCTGTATAAAGTTTGCTGTTCATGCCAAACCAAATTGGAGCTGTTATGCTGCATGGAATCCATATTATAAAATTCCTGAGGAAGCTGAACCACCGCAGTTTTTCTATCCCTAAAATACCCCAAGGTTTTTTCTAGAAAATCTGGCTGAGGAACCATATCGGCATCAAAAATAGCTATGAAGTCTCCATCTGTTCTGCCTAAGGCTTTATTTATATTTCCAGCTTTAGCATGCTCATTATTTTCTCTGGTTAAATATTCACAACCAAGCCTTTCAGCTAACTGCCTTACTTCCTCTCTTCTGCCATCATCTAAAATATAGGTTTTATGGGGATATCTCATATTTAGGCATCCTATTAATGTAGCTTCTAATATTTTTATACTTTCATTATAAGTAGGCACAAAAACATCTACTTTTAAATTACTTTTGGGCGGCAGGGGTTTTTCTCTTTTAACATTCCATGTAGATAAAACCAATAAATAAAAATTTATCGTTCCTTGAAATTCTAAAAGCCAAAATATTATGGAAACAATTAATGCTGACTGGTTAAGTGTTTCAGTGGCTCTCCAAAACAAGTAATATACTGTATAAAACATTGTTAATAAAAAAACAATGTGTAAGGTGATTTTCTTATACAAAAATGACATCACATAAACTCTCCCAACTATAAATATAATAATATTCGGCGCCGATTATTATTATATCACAGTTTCCAGCATGTTACATATATTGCCAGTTGTATTATTTTGTTCTATTTTACTGTTTTTGGTGGTTAAATTTGTTAATTTTTTAATTTAACGTTTTCATTTTATTCATAGAAACCTCTTCCTTCCGTATCTACTTTAACCTTAGCTGTAACCTGAATTTCTGAATCCATCATTACTCTATTCCAATCAACGCCAGTGTGCCTCCCATATTGGGAAGCTGCTATCCTTCCTAAATCCAGTACATCCACTCCATATTGCTTATATATTTTCTCTATTGATCCATTGCACATATTTTCTACTTTTCTACTCATATCTTCCTCAAATTGCTTTAATTTTTCAGGACTATTAACAAGGTTCTTATATAATTCATTACTTAACAGCTGACCTGTTATATTTAAGGCTATATTAATTTTATATTTTCCGTTTTCTTTAGACAGCTTAACTTTTCGTTTTGAATATCCATAAAAACTTATTTGTTTATTCTCAGACTGCTTAATGGTCAAAATTCCTCTCACATTATTCTGTTTCAATAAATTTATTATTTTTGCCTCATTCATATCTGCTTTCCCTATCATTTTATCTCCCTTAAAGATAGCAATTCCAGTAGTTTTTATTTCTTCTTCCTTTAACTCCAAATAGGGCAATATAACATTTCTTCCTTCAGAATCAATTCTTACGATTATATCCATGGTTTTATACTCCATTGGGAAAAAATTAAATTGCTTTAGATTTTTAACCATTCCTTCAATATATTCTGCAGAACTAGTATAGCCAATTACCTTATGCTTTAGCATATCTTCAGACTTTCCCTTACATACTACACATAGAGACCTATCGTTTATATCAGGATTGTTTGTATTTATGTCTATATAATTTCTTATTCCATCTCTTGAAGCTTCTTCGCTAAATATAAATACCCTATTAAGTCCCATTAAAAATTTTTTTGATGCTATAAGCTGCCTATTTTCTCTTGTTTCTCCTATACTTTTTCCAACACCTACTATTACCTTTCCTACTATATCCCCATTAGCCTGAAAAGAATAAATCAGTGTAGGTACCCTGTATATGTAGCTGGCTCCGTTTTTTTCCATATCAGCCCCTACACCATAGGGTATGTCAAGATTTTCAACTAGTTCTCCCTTGGAATTCAGAAGGGATATAAAAACTATGATAATAATTATAATCATTAATATTTTATTTTTTTTCATTAGTAATCACCTTTTAATTATGAGTTTTTTTAAATCTTATAATTATAAATATTGCAGACGTAAAAATCAGATTATACAATACATAAATTACAGTTATCTTATTGAAATAATATCTTGAAGTTGTTAAATTCCCATAAAAACTAGTTAAAATTATTGCCACCGGATATAAAATCAGAGAAAAATTATTTGTTGATACCTTTTTAAATACTTGATTCAAGCTAAAACAAGCTGAAAAATAAGACATCACCATACATTTAAGGGCTAATAATCCCCATAGGGATATAAAAATGTACCTGGTACTAGTTATTATTGGTATATTGATAGCATCGCTTAATGCTACCATTGGCCACAAAAACTTAATTGCTACATCTATACCTAAATAATAGATGCTAAGAAAAACCGCACCTGTACATACCAGCATTACAAATATAATACCAATAATGCCGCATGGAAGCAGTTTTTTCTTATCCTCTAAAAATGGATAAAATAAGAATATATTTTCTGCCCCAATATAGAAATATAATGCCTCTTTTGATCCTTTTATAATATTTAATACTCCAGTCCCCAGTATTGGCTTGATATTCATTATACTTCCTTCCACCAATGTTCCTAACGGTACAAATATTAATACTAGAGTTAAATAAAATAATACTTCATTAAGCTTTGTTATAGTTATTATACCCTTATAGCATACGTAAGCTATAACCATAGCTGAAGCTAAAAAGACTTGGATTTTGGTAAGAAAATTCGTTGAATAAACCCTGAACAGATCTGAAAAATCTGCTAATTGGGAAGTCATGAGAAATATAAAAAACGAAATAAAAATGAGATTAGCTATATTTCCAAATATAGGGCCAAAACACTTTATGCTTAGCTGTAGTATATTTTCATTGTTCTTTTTACTGATATAGCAGCAAATTAAAGTTAAATAAATTGGATATGCAACTGCTATTACACAGGTAATCCATGCATCCTGCTGACAACTTCTTATGGTTACATTAGGCAAATATAAAACACCTACTCCAATCATAGATGATATTAAAGAACATGTAAATTTGCTTGCACTGATAGTGGTGCTTGTATCCAATATTATTTCACCTCCAACCATTATGTTAATAATCACCTCTGCCTTGTCTGTCTAGCTTTACTTTGGCTTTTACTGTTATATCAGAGCCAGTTATTATGTTGTTCCAGTTTTCTCCTTTACCTCTTCCATATTTAGCTATAGCATATCTCCCTAAATCTAAAACATCTATGTGATATTTCTGGTATATCTCATTTATTTTAGATTGAAATTCCTTTTCGATATAGCTTTTTAAATCTTTCTCAAAAGCCCTAACCTCTTTTATATCTACATTTATTTTTTTATATAATTCATTGCTCAATATATCAGCTGTAATATTTAAATTTATAATAAATTTATATTTACCATCTTGCTTCAGACATTTAACCTTTCTTTTAGATTTAATCTGAGCATTTATAATGTCTTTAGAATTTTTCTGCAATGTCAGCACTCCTGTTACATTGCTTTCCTTTAATATATTTATAACTCTCGCTTCACTCATATCAGTTTTGGCTACCATCTTATCCGAATTAAATATTGCAAGTCCTGTAGTTTTTATGTTATCCTCGACTATTTCTATATATGGAAGCAATAAATTTCTTCCTTGTGCATCCACTCTTACCATTAAATCCATAAGCTTATATTGCATAGAAAAAAAGTTATAATCCTTTAGATTTTTTATCATTCCTTCTATATACTCTGCAGTATTTTCATATCCCTCTACCTTAAATCTTAAAATATCTTCAGATTTTCCCCTGCAAACTACGCATAAAGCTCTATCATTTACCTCTGGATTGTTAAAATTTATGTCAATATAACTTCTCAATCCTAATTTTACGGAATTCTCACTAAAAATAAAAACTCTATTAAGTCCCAGCAAATATTTTTTTGAAGAAAGCAGCTGCCTGCTTTCCCTGGTTTCAGCGATAGTCATTCCTTCTCCCATAAGCACATCGCTGGATATCTTGTTTTCACCTTGAAAATAATAAACCAATATAGGAACTTTATATATGACATCCTTTCCTATTAATTCTATATCATTTCCTAAGCCTGCCGGTATTGTTAAGTGCTCCACTTCTTCACCCTTTGAGCTTAAAAATGATACTATAATTGCTATTATGCTAGCCACAATTATTACCACTCTGATTTTTTTCATAGATATCACCTTTTTTTAATGTGTATTAAAAATACTATAAGAGAAACGTACAAAATATTAAAGGCAAAATATACAATCGTTACCTTGTTCTCAATGCTTCTTCTAAAAGTTGGATTACCGTAAAGCAATGCTAAACTTATAGCAATAGGATATAATACTATTGAAACTTTCATAATAGAGAAGTTTTTTAATACATTGCTTACACAAAAGCAACAGGAAAAATAATATGTTGCTATGCATTTAAAAACAATTAACGCCCATAAGGAAATAAATATATATCTGATACTATTTATTATGGGTATGGTAACAGCATCAGCCAAAGTTAAAAATGGCCATAAAAATTTTAAGCATATGTCTGAACCAAAATAATAAATAGTGAAAAAAACAGTCAGAGAATATATAAAAGCTATGTATATGCAACTAAATATTCCAACCTTCAGCAAATTTTTTTTATTATCTAAAAAAGGGTATAACCAAAAAACACATTCTGCACCAGTATAAGGGAATATAGTGGAAACTGCTCCCTTACCAATATCAATTATGCTGTTATCAAATACAGGCATCACATTCAAATAACTTCCGCTGAACAGAGCGCCAACTGGCACTACTATCAATATTATAGTTAGATAAAATATAGTTTCATTGCATTTAACCAATGTTTTTAAGCCCTTGTAACTTATGTATGCTATAGGCAGCATAACAGAGATAAATATTTGATATCTTTTTAAAAAACTAGTAGCATACACTCTAAAAACATTAGTAAGACCAGCTAGTTCAGTAGTAAGGACACTTAAAAAATATATAGAGAAAATAAAATTCAAAATACTTCCCATTATTGATCCAAAACATTTTTTACTTAGGCTTAAGATATTATCTTCTGGATATTTCTTGCACATATAATTAGCTGCAAAAATCATATATAATGGATAAATAGCACCTATTAAGGTGGATATACATGCATCCTGTTTGGCATATTTTATAATACCGTTCTGCATATACATTATTTCCACCCCCATTATAGACGATATTATTGTGGTGGCTAGCTGTCCTGTGGTTATTAAGGTCTTATTGCTACTCATTTTTATCCTTTCCAGTATTGCCTTGTCTTGTTGCATTACTATTTGGTATAGCCTGAGGTCTTTTATTCATCTTTTTCAGTGAAAATTTAAATATTGTATCTTTAATATCATTTTTATGAATAGAAAAATATTCTACTCCTAGATTCTCTAAAGAACATATATATGCTATTATAAAAAACCATCCCAAAACTATACCCAAAACCCCTAACCAGTTAGACAAAATAAGCATTGGATAAGTAAGAGTTCTTATAGCTATAGCCATCTGATAATTGGATATAACAAAAGATGCTACTGTACATATTCCTGCTACAAGCAAGGTAGGTGAACTTACTATTTTAGCTTTAAGCGCTGCATCACCAATTATTATGCCTCCTACAACACTAAGGGTTTGACCAATCTTCCCTGGTAACCTTAGTCCTCCCTCTCTGAGAAGCTCTATAGTAAATTCCATAGCAACTAAGGACATAAATGGGGTTAAGGCTATGACGCTTCTTGCTTCAATCAAAGATTTTATAAACTCAATTGGTATAAGCTCAGAATTAAATTTTATTAATGTTATATAGATGGCTGGAAGAGTTATAACTACGAATACTGCTACCATCCTTAATATTCTTATGAAATTTGTCTGAATGTACCTGCCATAGTAATCTTCTTCCGTCTGAAAAAATTCAGTGAATACTGTAGGGTAAGTGGTAACGTAGGATGTACCGTCTAAAAGGAATGCAATTCTTCCCTCCAGTATTTGGCCCACCACTACATCAAGTCTCTCATTTCCTATGACCTGAGGAAATATACTTCCACCATTTTCGCTTACATATTGTTCTACGTAGCTATTGGAATTAACAGCATCAATGTCTATAGAAGATACCTTCTGCTTTAATTTTTCTAAATACTCCTTATTCACTACATCATCAAGATATACTAAAAGTAAGTCTGTTTGACTCCTTCTTCCCAAGGTAAATTTTTCTGTTTTTAAGTTTTTATCCTTTATTTTTCTTCTTATCATACTCAAATTAACCTGAAGATTTTCTACAAAGCCCTCTCTAGGACCTCTCAGAGAAATATTATTTGCAGGTTCTTCTATACTTCTCTGCTCTCCTCCAGAAGTATCAATAACTATATACTTTTCATAATTATCAATCATTAATAAGGTCTTTCCTCTTTTTATGGAATCCACCGCAATATTAATATCCTGCTCTATTGTACTTCCGCTTACAGTCACATATTTTTTATATATAAATTCTCCTATATCTTTCACTGTCATCAGGTTATCTTTCACATGCAGCATAAGTGGATTTAATATATCTCTGTCAATTATGTTGTTATTAACTAATCCGTTCATATAAATAATCACAGCTTCAATGCTAAACTCATTGCCTATCATTAAATTTCTTACTACTAGTTCTCGAGGATTTCCCGCCAAATTCTTTACTTCATCTGTCTTTTGCTGTAAATCCATAGCTTCACCTACCCATTTTAGTTAATTTTATAAAAATCATAGTTATACGAAATATTGTTAATGATTTAAAATTTAGCCTTATATGAATATTTTGCTCTACGGATGAAAAATTATTTATTAAATCCAATAATAAATAAACAGCTTTCTATGCTATTTTTATTTACCATAGTAAGCTGTTCTACATATCAAACCTTGCAATCTCTTATTTTGCTGTTTTAACATCTAGCCAAGCATCATCATACAGTTTTAATTTGTCTCCTAAATCTCTGTAGTTCTCGCATTTATCTAATATGCCCTTTGGTAAGTACGCATTTTTATTATCCTTTATATGATCATCCTGCGCTTCCATTGCTTCCTTCTGAGGAGTTGTATATCCTACTTCAGCCGCATTTCTTAAGGATGGGTCTTTCTCACACAAAAAATTAATAAAAGCTTCTGCTTCCTGCTTGTGCTTTGCACCTTTAGGAATGGCTAAGGAATCTATCCAGAAATTAGCTCCCTCCTTGGGAACTATGTACTTTAGGTAAGGATATTTATCCTGAAGATTCAAGCCTTCTCCAGACCAAATAACTGCCAATTTTCCTTCACCGGATATCATTAAATCTTTAACCTCATCGTCCACATATGCCTTAACCAACGGCTTTTGTTTAATAAGCTCTTCCTTAGCCTGATTTATCTGAGCTTTATCCGTAGTATTTAATGAATAGCCTAATCTCTTAAGAGAAACCCCTATAGCGTCCCTTTGAGCATCTAACATGAATATCTCACCTTTATACTTTGTATCCCAAAGAATGTTCCAGGAATCCACTGGCTCTTTAATTAAATTCGAATTGTAAAGTATCCCTATGGTTCCGGACATATAAGGAACGGAATACTTATTTCCTGGATCAAAGGGCCTATTTAAATAATCTGAAGAAAGCTTGCTGAAATTAGAAATATCCTTAAAGTCTAATTGTTCCAGCATATTTTCCTTTCTCATCTTTTCCACCATATAATCTGAAGGTACAACTATATCATAATTGGATTTGCCTGATTTTACTGCTTGGTACATAAATTCATTTGTATCATATGTATTGTAATTTATCTTTACATCATACTTGTTCTCGAATTCCTTTATTAATCCCTCATCTATATTTTCTCCCCAGTTAAATACATCCAAGACTTTTTTCTCTTTCTTGCTGCTGCAGCCAGCAAAAGAAAGAACTAATAAAGCTGCAAATATAAAACTAAGTATCTTATATTTATTTTTCATTATTCCTTCCCCCTAAATATAATGATAATTATTCTCGATTATTTTATCACATTATTCTGCTCTTTTCTACCAGCGCTTCACTATAAACGCCAAAACAAAAGTGAGCAATTCCTAAATTGTAAGGGCATTGCTCACTTTTTATTCGTTGGTTTTCAATTTATAGTTCTGTTTTACTTAGCCTGCTTAGCAGCCTCTAAAACTTTGTCATAATCAGGATAGTCAGTAATTTCGTTTAAATATTCTGCATAGGTTACTTTATTACTGCTATCAACAACGAAAGAAACTCTAGCAAGAAGTCCTAATTCTTTTACATAAGTACCTGTAGCTTTTCCAAAGCTTCTATCCTTATAATCTGAAAGAGTTACAACATTCTTTATTCCTTCTGCTCCGCACCATCTAGCCTGAGCAAATGGTAAATCCATAGATACAGTATAAACTGTAAGTCCTGGCACTTCAGCAGCTCTTTCATTGAAAGTTCTTACTTCTAAATCACATACTGGAGTATCAATTGATGGCACAGCCAAGAATACTCTCACTCCCTTTGTATCCTTAAGAGATACTGGCTGCAAAGAGTTATTTGCTGCGGTAAACTCTGGGAAAGCATCCCCAACCTTAATTTCATTTCCTTCTAATGTTACAGCATTTCCTTGAAAATTAACTTTCATATTCATTTAGTTTATTCATCTTATTTTAAGATAAATAAACCTCCACCTCTTTTCTTTTAAATTTTATATTTAATATTTAGTATTATCTAATATGTATTCTCTATTGATAATTTTACCACTTAAAATTTGAATTGTAAATACATTGGCAAAAGTTTTTATTGACCATATGGTCACCTAGGTATATAATATTTTCATAAATGACCACATGGTCAGAAAGGTGATGCTTATGTTAGCTGTAGAAACTATAAATTTGTGCAAAAATTATGGTAAATCCAGAGGCATAGTTGATGTGAACTTACAAATTCAACAAGGTGAAATATTTGGTTTCATAGGTCCCAATGGTGCAGGTAAATCTACTACCATAAGAACTCTTTTGAATTTCATATTTCCTACTTCTGGACAAGGAACAGTTATGGGCTATGATATTATAAAAGACAGTAAAAAAATTAAAGAACTCATAGGTTATCTTCCCTCAGAAATCAATTATTATGACGATATGAGGATAAAAGATTTACTAGAGTATTCAGGTAAATATTACCACAGAAACTGCTCTAAGAAAATATCTGAGCTTTCTGAAAGATTTGAACTAGATTTATCTAAAAAAATCAGAGAGCTTTCTCTTGGAAATAAGAAAAAAGTTGGCATACTACAAACTTTAATTCATGAGCCTAAGCTTTTAATACTAGATGAACCCACCAGCGGACTTGATCCATTAATGCAAAAAACATTCTTTGATGTATTAAAAGAAGAAAACAAAAATGGTACAACAATTTTCTTCTCCTCCCATATCTTAAGTGAAGTTCAAGAGGTTTGTAATAGGGTGGCTATAATAAAGGAAGGTGTCATTCTAAGAACGGAAGAAATAGCAGCTCTTAGAGCTTCCCAGCTGAAGAAGATAACTCTAAAGCTTACCAACACCAATATAAACGAAATAAACATACCTGACATAAGAAATATTAAAAAGCTTGAAGATACCTTCTACTTCCTATACAGAGGCGATATGAATTCTCTAATAAATAATCTGCATGGAATAAGCGTAGAAAACCTTCTGATAGAAGAACCTTCCTTAGAGGAAATTTTCATGCATTATTATAAAAAGGAGGAAAATTAAAATGCTATTATTTAGACGTGAACTTAAAAGAAATTTTACAGGTTTTATTATTTGGATTATATCTTTAGTGTTCCTGATTTTTATAACTATGAGCATGTTTCCTTCTATGGCTAAAAACGGTTCTTCCATGCAGCAGATAATAAATCAAATGCCCAAATCTATAATAAAAGCCTTTAATATGGATAAGGTTAGCTTCACCAGCATATTAGGCTATTACAGCTCTCAGATAGGCATACTTCTTGTTTTAAGTGTGAGCATTTATGCTATGCTCATGGGGGCAGGAGCCATCTCTAAGGAGTTGGATGAACAAACTATAGAATTCCTTCAATCAAAGCCTGTTACTAGAACTTCAGTGCTTACCCAAAAGCTTTTATATGTTCTAACCTACATTGCTTCTATAAATGTTATACTTTTTTTAATCACCTTTTTATCCTTTGAAATTTTTAAAAGCGTCTCCTATTCGATAAATATATTGCTGCTTATCCATGTAGGTTTCTTTTTAATTGAAATTTCCTTTGCTAGTATAGGTGTTTTGATTTCACTGTTTATGAAAAAGAAAAATGCAGCTACTCCTCTGAGTCTATGGTTTGTTATAGGCATGTATTTTATATATACACTGTCTGGAATTTCGGATAAACTGAAATTTTTAAAATATGCAACCCTGTTTAAATATGCTGATTCTGTTGATATAATTACAGACAGTAGGTTAAATTTAATATATGTGTTAGTACTTCTTCTTGTATGTGCAATTTCAATCGCTTTATCTTATGCGGTTTATAGAAAAAAAGATCTCTAAATTGGGCTATGTTTTGAAAGAATGGACAGGTGAAATGTATTGTACGAACTATTTGAAAAACTTGACGAAGCTAAAAGAAATTTAATAATAGATTGCAGCATAAAAGAATTTACAATTAACGGCTATCATAAAGCTTCCACGAATAACATTGTTAAAGCTGCAAATATCTCTAAAGGAGCCTTATTTAATTATTTTGGCAGCAAAAAAAATCTATTCTTATATGTACTGGATTATACTACTGACTACTATGTGAATTATATAATTGATAATATAGGTGAAAGCAGTCCTGATCTTTTTCAAAGAATTCTTCAGTGGACAGAGTTTAAAATAAAAATATCCATGAAAAATCCCTTGGTATATAAGTTTTTTATTTCTGCCTTTCTTAAATCTCCTGAAGAATTAAAAAATGATTTAACCAAAAGATATGCTAAGCTTTATGAAAAAGGAGTTTTCTTAGCTTTAGATGGTATAGATAAATCAAAATTTCGAACTGAACTAGATGTGGATAAATCTATAGAAATCATATTATATTCTCTCAATGGAGTATCCGAAAAAAACATGGGAAAAGTATCTTCTCTTGAAGATTCAGGCTTAAATAGCATTGAAGAAAGATTTGAAGACATAAAGAAATATATAGAGGTGCTTAGAAAAGCCTTTTACAGTAAAGAATTCTGGTAATTATGGGTTTATAAAGCTATGTTTTAAGAGGGTTCTTATCAACCTTCTCTTATAACATAGCCTAATTTATGCCTTGTTTAAAAGCGTATTGTCTCAAAAGGCTTGTAAGGCTGACAACAGTATTATTGAAAATAATATTACAGATTCAGCTATCTTTGAAAAACTTCTCATAACCTCCATATATAATAATTTGGCATTATTCCCTAATAGGGTTATAAATTTAATAGCAGTTCTGCTGATAATGCTCTTAGAAGGCTTGATAACAAATTTCATCTTATTCACTTCCTTAATTTAAATTCGCACCTCTTTAATTAAAACTTCCTTCAGTTCGGTAGGCTATGTTTTAGAATGTTGATATTATCGTTTGAGTTCTTTTACGAAAAACTCCTTTATCAACATTCTTTTAAAACATAGCTTTGCATGATACAAGTATCATAAATGTTAATGAAAACCTCTAGTTTTGTCAATAATCAAAATATCGGTATAAAATCGGAAGGCATTGATACTTGAA
>NZ_JACTOJ010000019.1:0-106389 GCF_032335695.1 Clostridium sp. 19966 | reverse complement strand
TTGGATATATGAATCAAGGTAAGTAAAAAAATTATTACTAATGATTATTTATATGCATTTGATATTATAACAAAAATATGTATTGATTTACAAAAATGGACATGCTATTATGATAATAAAGTATAAAATGTAATATGGGGGGAAATATGAAACTTATTAGAAAAAAATCGCTTTTATTATCAATAGCACTAGCATTTATATTTATCTTAAATTTTGCAGTGCCGACTCATGCATCTTTAGTATGGAGAACTACGGATTCCTATCATCTTTATTCATATGGATATGGAGATTCTAGTTATCAAGAATCAAAAACTTTTTATTGTGGTTCAGGAGCACTTACTTATGATATTCGAATATATGACGTTAATGCTACCTCGTTTTGTAATACCATAAGTATTGATTTAATGGATTCAAATAATCAAGTTGTGCACCATAAATATTTATATGCATCTGATGCACATTTTGATAACAATGAAAAATCTTGGAACTGGACATTAACATCTATACCATTATCATTTGGTAATTACCATGTTCAGGTAAAAACATATTTTATTGATGAAGATAATCCATATGCCATTGATACAATGGTAATTTCTATGCATGACGGGTTATTATAATTGCTTCTTTAACTAACAAAATAAAATTTTTATATAACCATAAAGGGTATCTTTGTTTTGAAGATACCCTTTGTATTAATTTATTTTTTTAGTGTAAGTTTAGTTCTTTTATCAGAGAGCTGTTCTAAAGGATTAAAGGTGTCGAAGTCTTTTTTTAAGTCATCTGAAAACATATTGACATACTCTTTTACAATATCTATAGAGGAATGACCAAGCAATTTTTGAAGACGAAAAATATCTCCACCAGATAATATCCATTTTTTAGCAAAGGTATGCCTAAAAAGATGCACGGATGTTTTAGTTATACCTCGGCTAAAATTATATTGTCTAATTGTATGTTCAAATCCTGTTTTAGTGAACTTAGTACCAGTTTGGGAACAAAATAGATAATCAGAAGGTTCACCTTTTCTATATTGAAGATATTCTAGGAGTATTTTTGTAAGTGTTTTCGACATAGGAATAATTTGCTGCTTTCTATTTTTAGTAACTTTAAGAGCAATGGTCGCATTTTCAAAATCTAAATCTTCTATTTTTATGTTAATAATAGAAGATAAGCGATTGCCAGTGGAAATTAAATAATTAATTAGAACCCAATTTCTATAAGTAGTAAAGGAACATTTTTTTAAATTGGGTTTTTCTAATAGTAATTTTAATTCTGCATCAGTGTATGTTTCTTTAATTTTTTTCTCGCATTTTAATATCTCAATAGTAAAACTAGGTATATACTCTAGTTTCATACAATAATATAAAAAGCCTCTTAAACTTCGTAGCCTTGTATTTAAGCTAGTAGTATTCATATTTGAGTTAGATGAAAGATGAATAATATAATCATTTATTGTGCTTTTATTAATTGATGAAATAAGATTTTTTTCATCATAAAAATTTATAAATGATTTATATCCTTCTTCATAATAAGTTAGTGTATGCTTTGACAAATTCCTTACTCTACAGTTAAGGATAAATTCATCAAAAGCATCACATATTTTTTTATTTTTTAAATCTGCTTTCATTTTAATTTTCATTTTTTTACACTCTCCCTTTTTAGAGTGCCAAAAAATATTGGCACATGCTTAGTAAAATTTTTATCCAAAAGCATGTGCCTTTTTCTTTAAAATAAAAAAGACTTAATCGTCATTAAGTCTTTTTTGGCTGCCCAAGCTGGATTCGAACCAACACAGTGCCTGCTCCAGAGGCAGGTGCCTTACCATTTGGCTATTGGGCATTAATTATTTTGTTTTATTTTGTCGTGCTCTCTTGCTGACAAAAACTATTATATCATGTTTATAATAAGAGTCAATGAGTTTTATTAAAAAAAATCAATTAAGAATATTAAGACAATTTTAACCATATCTTTTATATCTTAATTTTTATCTCTTACTTGTTACTTATAATTTGCAAATTACCAATTAACTAGTTATATAATTATCAAGGGCTCGGCTGAAATCAGGTGTGCTTCAATATGGAATAGAGAAGCAATAATGAGCCCTAAAAAATGTCATTTGAAATTAACTAAAGACCTCTTTCCTTCAAAATTTCATATATTGTTTTAGAAGTAGTATCTTCCAGGGTGTAGCCAAGAAGCTCTACTAATTCAAGAAGTTCTTCCTCTTGGTTTGTTTCAATCTCTATATAAGGAAAAGGACAGAAATCTTTATCATTTATATCTATTTCTACAAGAGAATTTTTATATTTATAGCTCTCTCTATATTTTTTTATGGATTCAACTAAGGTAAGTCCTAAGGACAAAAATATTTTTTCTCCAGTTGAAGCAGAATCTATAATAACTTCATTTTCATCCATTACTTTATATTTATCTTGGCTCAGCATCTTCTTTGTGGTCATATAGTAAACATCCTTATCATTTAAAAGATCCTCTATTATCCGTATTCTGGCATAACCTTTTTCTTTTAACAATCTTCTGTCGGGAAAATCATAAATATTGTTAACTTGATTCTCTTTTTTTACATTGGAAGCCCCAAGCCCTTTCATTTTTTCTCTTATAAAGTCTACGTCAATATCTAATATCCTGGTTTCGATTTCATTCATAAACTATCAATCCTTTCATAAATTCCATTTTTAATAAGCTATTTAAAATAAGTGTTGCTTTTTACAATGATTTAAAATATGACCTTTTGGTATATGCTACAATATTTAAAAGCTATAGGAGATAAATGTACCAAATTTATATATGTATTTATATTTATCTTTAAAATGGAAGTCTGCTTTGATATAATTAATAGAGTTAGTAGTATTATATCATAATTAAGTGATATAAACGCATTTTCGTTGAAAGGTAGGTAATATATAAATGGATAATTTCTATGAGCAATTGGTAAAAACTACACCAGCAAAGGCCTACGGTATTGCCAATGGATTGTTGTATGTATTTGCGATTTTTGCAGCAGTTTTTCTATCTACTGGTAGGGTAGGAGGGATAATTTTAGCGGTTATATTTGCGGCGTTAACAGCAGCTGTATTTTATTTTAAGAAGTATTTGTATGCGGAGTACGAATATAATTTTGGAGCGAGTGAAATCGACTTCGATGCCATATATGAATTAAAGAAAAGAAAGAGACTTATAACAATTAATGTAAAAGATATAGAACTTTTAGCACCAGCGGACAGCGATGTGATAAAGGATTTTTCAAATAAGCCTAGCAAAATAATGAACTTGTATCCTAAAGGTTGCGAAAACAGAGTATATTCTGCTATAGTAACAGGAGGAACTAAAAAGGTTACTATTAATTTCACCCCAGATGAAAAAATGATTGATTTATGTTTTAGAGTTAATCCAAAGGCGGTGAAGAAAAACTTATAAACTGTGAGGTGTTTTTATGGAATATGTAAGCGAAATAAGCATAATGGAAGCGGTTGTACATATTCTGGACGTTAACTCAGATGAACCTGTTTTAAACGAATACCATCTTGATTTAAATGAAGATGTATACAAATTTGTGCTTAAACATGTTGAACGAACTCTGAAAGATGAGGAGCTTAAATACGCATTTTTCAATGATGGAAGAGGAATAGTAAAAGAGCTTACTCAAGAGTATTTAAATGGGCAGAATGATTTAATTACCATATCCAAAGAACTATCAAAGAATTTATTTTACTTAATGAAAAGCAACAGCAATATACCTTCTTGTGACCTTATGACGGTGGCCTTTACTACAGAGTATGGACCTATGCTTGGTATTATAAAAATGGATTATGTAAAAAATTATATTCACAAAATTGATTTTGTGGAAGATAAGATGAATATAAGCATAATACCTCAAGATACAGGACTGCCTGTAAGTGCACAGAGAATTCAAAAATGTGCGTTTATTAAGCAAATAAAAGAAGGTATGAACTTTCATCTTATGGTTATAGATAAACAAAGCAAAAACAAGGATGAAGATTATGGCTCTAATTATTTTATTAATAGCTTTTTAGGCTGCTATTTTATAAATAATGAGAGAGATATGACAAAAACTTTGGTGCAGGCTGCGGAGAATTGGACAAGAGCCAACGCAGCAGATGACGCAGTAAAAGCAGAAGGAATAAGAAGCACCCTTAAGAAGAAGCTTAAGGAAGAGGATACAATCCAGTTAAATGAGCTTTCAGAAAGCCTATTTTCAGATGAAGCTGACAAGGAATCCTTTAAGAATTTTGTAGGCAGCCAAGGCATAGACAACGATGTGGTAGTTGATAAAAACTGGGTTGAAAAGAAACTAAAGAGGGTAAGGCTTAAAATTGATAAGGACATAGATTTATATATAAATGAAGAAACCTATCATGATAATTCTAAATTTGAAATCGTAAGAAATGGTGATGGAAGCATAAATATGGTTATTAAGCACGTAATAAACTATATAGAAAAGTAATAGGCTATGCTTTAAAAGATATTGATAAAGGCTTTGATTCATTAAAATAATAGGATGTATTTTAAGAGATACATCCTATTATCGTTTATTAAGCTTCTTTTAGGAAAGCTTCATAGCCTTTTTCAGTTTCATAAATATCAGCTTTGCTGCATATTTCCCAAGGAGCGTGCATGTTTAATACTGGAACTCCGCAGTCTAGCACCTCCATGCCATAGGCTGCTAATATATAAGCTATAGTGCCTCCGCCGCCCTGATCAACTTTTCCAAGCTCACCTGTCTGCCAGGCCACAGAATGCTTTTCCATTATACTTCTTATTTCTGCTATAAATTCAGGGTTTGCATCATTTGAAGCATACTTGCCACTGGAACCTGTATATTTGTTAAAGACAATGCCTTTTCCGAAAAAGGAAGTATTATTTTTTTCTGTTACACTAGGAAAATTTGGGTCATAGGCAACACTTACATCGGAAGATAACATCTTTGAATTAGCTAAAGTTCTTCTAAGAGATATAGCGCAAAATCTTCCAGAACAATTTATCAATTCAGCTACTGCATTTTCAAAAAACTTCGACTGCATACTGGAAGCACCAACACTGCCTATTTCTTCTTTGTCAACAAATAAAGCCACGCAAGTTTTATCTGGTATGACTATGTTTAAAATAGCTTCAAAGGATGTAAAAGCACACACTCTGTCATCGTGACCATAAGCCATTATCATACTTCTGTCTATACCATATTCTCTAGCTTTTCCCGCAGGTACCACCTCTAGTTCTGCTGAAGTGAAGTCTTCCTCTGTTATACCATACTTTTCATTAAGAATTTTTAATATATTTAATTTTACTTTATTTTCTCCTTCGCTGTCTTTTAAAGGAATGCTGCCGATTAGAACATTGAGATCTTCGCCTTCTATACCCTTAGCAAGAGTCTTCTGCAGCTGATCTTTAGCAAGGTGAACTAATAGATCTGAAATGCCGATTACAGGATCGTTATCATCTTCCCCAATAACTATATTTACTAAAGAACCATCTTTCTTAGCTACTACACCATGAATAGCCATAGGAATGTTCACCCACTGATATTTTTTGATTCCTCCATAATAGTGAGTATCAAACATAGCAAAGTTACTTACTCCATCTTCGTAAAGTGGATTTTGTTTTAAGTCAATTCTTGGGGAGTCCACATGAGCTCCAAGTATTTTAAGACCATTTTCAAGTGGCTCCTGGCCAATAACAAAAAGTGCAAGAATTTTATTTTTGTCAACTGCATATATTTTATCTCCAGGTTTCAAACTATCACCGGATTTTATTATTTTATTTAAATTTTTAAATCCATTAGTTTCAGCCGTTTCCACAAAAGTGGATATACATTCTCTTTCAGTTTTATTATCTGACATGAAGCTGATATATCTCTTTGATAGATCTTCTAAAGCCTCATGATCCTTTTCTGTATAGTTATTCCAAACTATATCATATTTTTTAGTTAAATCCTCTGTCATAACGTACCTCCAAATTATAATGTATAACTTTTCTTTTATTATATTGTACATTTTTAGAAGAAACAATGTAGAATGTTGTAAACAAATATATATTTTTTTGAAATACCTACGATTATTACAAGAAAAATTAATTAAATGTGTAAAATATTAAGCCCATTAATTTTAAATTGTTAAAAAGCTCTATATTTATTTTATTAGGCAAAATTACAAAATATTAGATTTCCTGCTTTTATTAATAAAAAGAAAAAATATTTAAACCTTTACGTGGTATAATAAGGATAAAATGGCTGAAGTTTATTAGAATATTAAGATGGGAAGTGCTAACATGAAATTCCAAGAAATAAGTGAGCTATGTAAAAAAATTAAGGAGAATATATCAAAAGTTATAATAGGTAAAAACGAAGTTTTAGATGTTATGATGGTCAGCATAATTGCAGGAGGACATATACTTCTAGAGGATGTGCCAGGTACGGGAAAAACAGTAGTTGCGAAATCTTTAGCAAAATCCATTGATGGAAATTTTAAAAGAATACAATTCACACCTGATTTGCTGCCGTCAGATATCACAGGAATTAATTATTATAATCAAAAACTAGGAGAATTTACTTTTAGACAGGGACCTATTTTTACAAATATTTTATTAGCAGATGAAATAAATAGGGCCACTCCAAGGACTCAATCTGCTTTGCTTGAAAGTATGGAAGAAAAGCAGGTTAGCGTTGAAGGAGAGACCTATATGCTAGACAAGCCTTTTTTAGTAATAGCTACTCAAAATCCAGTAGAAACTCAGGGAACTTTTCCTTTGCCAGAAGCTCAATTGGATAGATTTTTTGTAAAGCTGAAGATGGGGTATCCAAGCCTAGAAGAAGGAAAGCAAATACTTAAAAGGTTTATGGACAAAAATCCTATGGAAAGCATAGTAGCTGTTTGCAGCAAGGAAGAGATTATTGAAGCAGCTAACAGTTATCAAAGCGTTCATGTGAGTGATGATATTATGGAATATATGATTAAAATAGTGCAGGCTACTACTAATAGTGACAATATTCTTTTAGGAGTAAGTCCAAGAGGAAGCTTAGCCCTGCTTAAAGCCTGCCAGATTTATGCTGCCATGAATGGAAGGGAATATGTAATTCCTGATGATGTGAAGCATATGTGCCCCTTTGTTTTGGCTCATAGAATAATCATAAGAGACAGCTTAAGCTTAAGAGGAACTAATTCTAGTAAAATATTAATGGATATAGTGAATTCCGTAGAAGCGCCTGTTGAAAATTGGACTAAGTCCAATTAAGTCAGGTGATACCTATGAGAATATTATTATTTTTTTTATTGCTTATTTTAATATACCTTTTTCAGCAAAATATATATTTAAAAAAATGTTTTGAGAAGGTGGCAGCAAAGGCGGAATTTGAATCCAAGGGTGTATTTGAAAAGGATGAAACAGACATAGTAATAACAGTGTCAAACGATAAACTTATGCCGCTGTGGTGGCTTGGAATAAGTTATCTAGCAAACGAAAGCTTTCTTTTTGAAAGTGATGAGGGATTTGTGGCTGGAGAAAATCATAGAAAAGATTTAGCTTTTATTATGTCATATGAAATATTTAGGAAAAAGTACAGGGTGAAAGCTAACAAACGAGGATATTATACTCTACATGATTTTGAACTTAGCAGTGGAGATATTTTTGCCGAATATAAGGAAATAAAAAAATTTTCGGTAGAATCCTGCATATATGTTTATCCTGGGATTATATCTGAAGATGAATTTAATATCAGCTTAAAAAAACTAAATGGCGATATAATATCCAAAAGGCAGATTATAGAAGACCCTTTTGAATTTAAAGGTATAAGAGAGTATTCACCTTTTGACAGTATGAAACAGGTTAATTGGAAAGCTACGGCCAGGACAGGGGAACTAAAAGTAAATAATTACTTTTCAACTAATTCAGGTAAAATAACAATAATGATAAATATGGAGAAATTCAACCAGTGGGATTTGGATGAAAACATAGAAGAATCAATTAGGATAGCTGCTACGCTAAGTACAAAGTATATAAAGGAAGGCATTGAAGTAGAGGTGCTGACTAATGGCTGTGACAGGGTATCTCAAGAAAAAGTAGAGATAAGTGTTGGGAAAAGTATAAATAAGATTTTTTACATATATGAAGCTTTAGCTAGACTGGACATAAAAAATATGAGCTTGAATACAGAGGATTTTATTGACGATGCGGTGAAATTTTCAAGATTAGAAAGCAATATAATATTTATATCTCATTACTATAATGATAAAATTGCAGAAAAGATAAATCTATTAAAATATAAAGGCTTTCAGATAAAATGGATTGTTCCGGATTTTGATATAAAAAATATAAAACTTGAAAATGTTGAAGATTTATATGCATGGGAAGTGAAGATGCTATGAAGAAGGAAAAAACATATAATGTGAATATTGTTGCAGTAAACTCCAGCTGGATGAATGTAAGCTCCAGTAAAAGCTTCTATATTGAGATTATGGAAACCTGGCTGAATTTTGTTGTTATAGCATCAATAATGCTTTCTATAGCTGGAATAAAGTATATTGGGCAAATTTTTACAGCTTTTATCTTGATGCTTATATCCCTTGGGGCAAAGAGGAAAATAAATAAAATAACCTATTTCACACTGTTCAATGCAGCGTTAATAGTCATTGCAGTCTGTATAGCTCCTAACATTTATGACAAAGCTATTTATGGTATATTATTGATATTTCAATTTATCAATGATTTCAGAAATAAATATGATCCGAAAGTAAACTTTTTTGGCTTCACTAGAATATATTTTGATGTTGTATTTTTTACTCTGCTGCTTTTTGCTTCTTATGGAGCAGGAATCTACGGCATAAGCAATATAATAACCTTTTTAGGCTGCTTAAATATTTTATTAGAGTTAATTTATATTCATATCACAAGGACAGATAATCTAATGAAATGGGAAACTAATTATGCTAAAGCATTTTCAAATAGAATATTTAAAATGAAGTTAGCTATGTCATCAATAGTAGCTGCAGTAGTATGTTTTATGGCTGTAGTTATGTATTTAAGCGGATTTTTCTCTCTGGCGGATATGCTTCAAAAATCAGTGCTTAGCATGTTCAATGTTAATGAAAGATATCAAGAAAATCCTAAATCTCAGGATATTTCACAGACCAAGGGGACTGAAAATATTGATTGGGGCAAATTAGCAAATCAATCTTCTAAAAAATCTCCGATTTTAGATTATCTATGGGTAATTGTAAAAATAATTATAATAGCGGCAGTAGCATGTTTTATAATATACTTGCTTTGGATGCTTATAATAAATATAAGGCAAAATTATATGGAACTTAATCTTAAACGGAAAAATGAAGAAAGAGAAAGCACCTTAAAAACAGAAAATATAACTTCACGAATGGTAAAAAATTTAGATGCAGTAAGCGAAAAAATAAGGGATATGTTGAATCTAAGCAACGACAAGAAAATAAGAAAAATATATTATAAGCTTGTGCTTAAAAAGAGAAAAAGAGAAAGTATCATACTTAATAGCGATACTCCTCTAGAAATAAAAAATAAATTAGCTGATGAAGAAAATACACTAAATACCTTAACAAAAATGTATGAAAAAGCTAGGTACAGCAATTCAGAATGCAGCAATGAGGATGTAGAAAAAATAAAGAAACTTTATTAAAGAGACTACGCTTTAAAATATATTTTGAATGGTTATTTTTTGCAGACTTTTTAAACTATCCAGGTAAAACTTTATAGCATGGTCTGAAGCCAGGGATTCTTCCTTGTTTTTACACTTCACATATTGTGTTAATTTCATTATTTCATTATTCAGGTTATCAATCTCAGAGTGATTAATAAAAATGGGCATGATAGTATACTGCTTTTCCCATTGATCGTATAGGTCATTTGAGAGAGTATAGGCTTCATCCCATTTTTCATCGTTAAGAAGATTTTCAAGCTTATCCGCGTTGGTTTCTAATTTAGAGCAAGTGGTATTTAAATATCTTATAGAAAAACTCATGGCTATAATTATCACTACAAAAATGCATAATGATATAAATACATTTTTCATATATCTATCTCCCCTACATTGTACTTTCTTTCGTTATATTTCTGAATAAAAATATTGTTATCACTATCCAATATAGCTACGAACACTTCCGATACTTCTTTTATTTTTTCCTTTGCTAATTGGCTTTTAAGCCATTTAACATCTCGATTTATCAATGTGAGATTTTCATAATTAATCTTACCCTCCAGAATTAACACAGCAGGAAAGGTCTTCTGAGAAGGCTTAATGTTTAAATCTCGTTTCACAGGAGGTTCTGCAGGACTTTTGGGCACTATAGATAATTCACCATTAGTTTCCAATATTCCATATTCAATATCCTGAATGCTGAAATAACCTTTAATTCGCATTTCCTCCAACAAATCATTAACAGTGAACAGCTGATTTTTCATCTCCTCTTTTACTAGCTTACCTTTGCATATGATTATGCTTGGTTTACCATCTATTAATATTCGAAATTTTTGACTTTTAATTTCCAAAAAGGAAATCATTACTTCAATTACAAGCAATGTTACGATAGGAATTATCCCGTGGATAAGAGGTATTCTGGTATCCTGCATTGGCAGTGAGGCTAGTTCTGAAACCATTATAGCCACAACTAATTCATAGGGCTGCAGCTGCCCTATCTGCCGCTTACCCATTATTCTTAGAGAAAACATAACCATTGCAAATAATAAAATAGTACGAATTAAAATAATAAACATATTATCACCACTTACATAAAATAATATAGGATATGTAAAATAAGAAAATGAAAAAAATTATTACTTATTTAAAATATATCCGTAAAATATTGTTTCATTAATTTAAAATTTAAATACATAAACTTATTAAGTATATTTTTTCTCAAAAATCAAAAATTATGAATAGTATAAGTTATAGAAAATTTTGTATAATTAAAGTATAATAAGTCTATGTTTTAAGATAGTGTTTAGATTGATTTAAATAAGAACTCAAAAATAAAATTTGTAGAATTTTTAATTGGAAAGGCAGGTGCACTATGGAGAATATTAATTTAATAATTAAAAATGGCAATACATTGGTTGTCCCTAAGGGAACACCCTTGAAGGAAGTAGTTAAACTTTGCGGGTTTAACGGGAAATTGTCTTGTATAATGTTGAAAATAGATGATAAATACACAGAAATCAATGGGGCTTTAGAGAGTGGAGGAGTCATTGAACCTGTATATATAAATGATAGAAGAGGTTTAAAAACCTATGAGAGAACTCTGCAGTATATACTTATAAAGGCGGTTTATGATTTATTTCCGAAGGCTAAGGTTACTATGGAACATAGCCTTGGAAATGGTATTTTCGGAGAAATTCATAAGCAGGAAGCCTTGGATTCTGAAGATATATTAAAAATAAAAGAAAGAATGCAGCAGATTGTCAATCAGAATATTACTATCAATAAAATCTATGTTTCCAGAGAAAAGGCCATAGAGGTTTTTACAGATTACAATATGGAGGATAAAGTAAGGCTCCTTAAGCACATGGATATAGATAGGCTTAAGCTTTATGAGCTGGATGGAAGATATGACTATTTCTATGGACCTATGGCACCATCCACGGGAATAATAAATTTATTTGATTTAGTATATTATGAGCCAGGATTTTTGCTGAGACTTCCTTCGGAAAAATCTCCTTTAGAAATAGCTGAATTTGTTGAACAAAAGAAGCTTTCCAGAATATTTTATGAAACTGAGACATGGGGAAATATATTGGGAGTAGCAGATGTGGGCTCTTTGAATGATAAAGTGGAGAATAAGGACATAATAAATATAATAAGAGTAGCAGAGGCTCTTCATGAGAAGAAAATAGCTAATATAGCAGATATGATATCTGATAGAAAAGAGACAAAATTAGTGTTGATTGCAGGACCATCCTCCTCTGGAAAGACTACCTTTTCAAAGAGGCTTGGAATACAGCTTAGAGTAAATGGCTTGATGCCGGTTCCCATATCTTTAGATGACTATTTTGTAGGAAGAGAATTCACTCCCAAAGATGAAAATGGAGAATATGATTTTGAATCCATATATGCTTTAGATTTAGAGCTTTTCAATAAAGATTTAAATGATTTGATGAAAGGCAAGGAGGTTGAAATTCCAAGCTTTAATTTCAAAACAGGGGAAAGGGAATGGACTGGGCATAGGCTTAAGCTTCCTGATAATGGCATCATAGTGGTGGAAGGAATACATGGACTAAATGATATGCTAACCTCAACGGTTCCAAGGGAGAATAAATTTAAAATATATATAAGCGCTCTCACCCAGCTTAATTTAGATGATCATAACAGAATTTCTACAACGGATGTAAGAATTATTAGAAGAATAGTAAGGGATTTTTTATCGCGAGGCTATGGAGGAGAACAAACTCTTAACATGTGGCCTTCCATAAGAAGAGGAGAGGAAAAAAATATATTTGTATTTCAGGAACAAGCGGATGCTATGTTCAATTCCACTCTTGTATATGAATTATGTGTTTTGAAGCGATTTGCCATAGAGGAACTTAAAAAGATAAAAAATGATAGTCCCGTATATTATGAGGCAACAAAACTGATAAGCTTTCTTAGCTTCTTTAAGGATGTAGATACAGAATTGGTACCGGAAAATTCCTTATTAAGAGAGTTTATAGGAGGCAGCTGTTTTTATAAATACTAGAGATGGGGAAGGATGAATGAATTGAAAAATTACAGCGTTTTTGACATACTTGGGCCGATAATGATAGGACCTTCCAGCTCACATACTGCAGGGGCTGCAAGATTGGGAAAGATAGCAGGAATAATAGCGGGAGGCGATATCGTTAAAGCTAAATTCCTTCTTTATGGATCCTTCGCAAAGACTTACAAGGGTCATGGAACAGATAAAGCTTTAGTGGCAGGAATTTTAGGAATGGATCCTTGGGATGAAAGACTTAGGGATTCTATAAGTATAGCTAAGGAAAAAAATATAGAAATTTATTTTCAGGAAGAGAATGAAGAAGCTTGCCATCCTAACACTGTAAAATTTGTTATTACTAGAAAAGATGGTAAAATAACAGAAGTAGAAGGCTCATCCATTGGAGGAGGCAACATAGTAGTCAACTCCATAGATGGGGATCAAGTCCAATTTACAGGTGAATATCCCACATTAATTGTAAGGCATAAGGATGTACCTGGAGTTGTATCGAAGGTAACTACATTGCTTTATAATGCAAATGTGAATATTGCTTTTATGAAGGTTTTTAGAACAGATAAAGGTCAAAGAGCCACTATGGTCTTCGAGCTAGATAACAATATAAGCAGTGACATATATGATGAGATGCAGAATATACCGCACATTTCTAGCGTAAGAGTTATAAATTCTTTAAGGAGCTATTAGTTTAAGACAGATAAAAATAATAAAAAATAGCAGCTATGAGTTAAACATAGTTTGACGAAATATGAAGGAGAGAGTTTAGTGTTCGCATCAACAGGAGAAGAATTATTAGAGATATGTAAGACAGAGAATATTTTAATTTATGAATATGCTATTAAAGCAGAGCAGGAGAATGGCTATAGCAGAGAAAACATAATAAGCCGAATGAGAGAAAATTTAAAAGTCATGCAGGAATCAGCAAGCTATGGACTTTACAATGAAACTAAATCCGTAAGCGGCATGATAGGAGGGGAAGCTTTAAAGCTTAATAGATATATAGAAACAGGCAGTTCCATAGTTGGAAGTACTTTGTTAATAGCTATGGCAAGAGCTCTTTCCTGTTCTGAGGTTAATGCATCTATGGGAAAAATAGTAGCAGCGCCTACTGCTGGTTCTTGCGGCATAATACCTGCTGCAATAATTACTACCGCAGAGAAATTTCATAAGACAGAAGAGGATATGATAAATTCTCTTTTTACAGCTTCAGCCTTAGGAGCTATTATTGCTCAAAATGCTACTCTAGCTGGTGCAGAGGGAGGATGTCAGGCTGAATGCGGCTCAGCAGCTGCTATGGCAGCAGGTGCTGTTGTAGAAATGATGGGTGGCACTCCAGAGCAGTCTTTATCAGCAGCAGCTATAGCACTTCAAAACATAATGGGACTGATTTGTGATCCTATAGCCGGTCTAGTGGAATGTCCCTGTGCTAATAGAAATGCATCCGGTGTAGTAAATGCACTATCTTCTGCGGAAATGGTGCTTAGCGGAATACATAGTTTAGTGCCCTTTGACGAAACGGTAAGTGCTATGTATAAGGTAGGAAGAGCTATGCCTGAGACTCTTAGGGAAACAGGACTGGGAGGTATAGCAGCCACATCTACTGGAATAAAGTTGAAAAAATCAATATTTAAAGTAGATTCCTCTAAATAAAAAATTGGAATAGAAACCTTGATTTAATAATATAATTTTTTGATAATACTATGTGATATGGTGATTTTTTGGGACACAGAAAGGTTATTGAAAATTATTATACCGATATTAGTAATTTAGCAGATCTTTTAACGAAACTTGTGAATTCATATAGATTGCTTATTGGAGGAGCTAATGAGCTTAATGGCATTGCTCTTGCCAGCAAAAAAGATATTAAAGCCGCCATAAAACGATCACATGAGCTAGGTGAGATTATAGATAATTTATTAGTTATATTGAAAGAATCTAGTAGCGGTTATATAGATTATTGCGACTTAAAGTCACAAGTTATGAAAAGTCAGATGCAATTTCAATATATTAAGAATGAAATCGATAATGAATTAAAGCTGCAGGATTAGTAGAATAGGCTATGTTTTAAAAAATGCTGATAAAGGCTTTGGCTACATAGAATAAAAAGATAGCTGATTTACAGCAGAGATACAAAGTAAAAAGCTTTATGCCCTAGGGCATAAAGCTAAATGTTTTTATATACAAGTCTTATACTTTTTTTATTCTTAATTTACTAACCATCAAATAAGATAAGGCAACCATAAGTATAACTGGCAAAGCAAAGTTTGAAGGGTTTTTTATAGTTATTAATGCGAAAAAAGCCATAAAGGTTCCGGCTATAGTGATTGGTATCCCCATAAATACACCATCAAAGCTAGTACAATTGTATCTAGCCAACCTGTATGCTCCAGCAATAGGAAACATAAGCACTAGAATATATCCTAATGGTCCAAGCGGTTCGAAATACATAGAATAAATCAGAATAGCGGGTGCTACTCCAAATGAAACAAGGTCTGCTAATGAATCTAATTCTTTTCCTATCTCACTGGAAACCTGTAGAAATCTAGCAACTCTTCCATCATATCTATCCATAACGCCAGCTAAAAGAATAAGTATTCCAGCCCAATAAAAACATTTTCCTGAAGACGCTAGTATAGATAACAGTCCGCAGGCAAGATTACCTAAAGTAAAGATATTAGGTATAGATTTTTTTATCATAGCATAATCACCCCAAAATAAATTATAAGTCCCTACCATAGTATATTATAACCTAAAAATAGTATATATCAAGCTGTCAAGTTATAATTTATATTATACAACAAATTTTGAAAAAAATTAATAGCATAATTAACTTTTTGTGGATTAATATAAATGAAAATGTTATTATAGCATAAGGGATAAGAATATATAAATATAAAATGTATTTGGTGAGGTCGTATGAAAAAAGATATTTTTAAAGTAAATGCTTCTAATATCATTAAGATATTGCTTCTAGTACTTTTCGTAATTTTTTTAGCATACATGCTTATCGTTCATAAACATAAGCCTTTAGGCTTTAATCTTCATCATATAAGAAGATATCTTATGCATTTCGGAAAATTTACAGTATTAGCTATATTGATAATATATATGGTAAAACCTGTAGGCTTTATATTACCTACTTCAGCTATAGCTATTGCTACCGGCGGAATATATGGCGTATTTCTCGGAACAGTTATCAGTCTAGTTGGATGCTTTTTATCAAGCACCGTGGCTTTTTATATTTCCAGATTTTTAGGAAAAGGTTTTGTTGAAAAATTTACAAAAGGAAAAGCTCTGCAACTTGAAGATAACATAGAAAAACACGGCTTTAAAATAATGTTCTTTATGAGGCTCAGTATAATATTTCCCTTTGATGCACTAAGTTATGCAGCGGGATTGTCAAAAATTAAATATAAAGATTTCATACTTGGAACAGTAATAGGAGTTATTCCTGAAATGATATCCTATTCCTCTGCGGGAAAGCATTTGGACAACCCAATTTCACTGCAATTTATATTGCCATTTATTATAATTATCTTATTTGCAATGCTGTTTTCCATGGTGACTAAAAAAAGCAAAAAATTTTAATAATAAAAAATATATCACCTGAGCATAATAAAATATGGAGGTGATAGTTTTGAAGATAAGAGATGTTATGACAAAGGATATAGCTAGTATAGAAACTAATGATGACCTGCAAAAGGCTGCCAGTCTCATGGAACAGCATAATGTTGGATCCATACCAGTATGCGAACAGGGAAGAGTGGTTGGTATAATCACAGACAGAGATATTGCACTTCGTTCCGTAGCAAAAGGCAGTGATACAAAAAATGTTTCTGTTAGAAGTGTAATGTCCTCAAATCCAGCTACGGTTAATCCTGATGCTGATGTAAATGATGCAGTTAGGATAATGAGCGAGAGACAGATAAGACGATTGCCTGTAGTAGAAAACAATACTCTTGTTGGAATGGTAGCTCTTGGTGATATTGCTCTAGAACCAGCTCTAAAAAATAATGCAGAAACAGCATTAAAGAATATATCGGAGCCTTGCAGTCCAACGATTCAGTAGATATTTAGTATAAATGATGTGGAATTTATATGGATGCATATAAATTCCACATTTTAAATTAAGTCTTGTGGACAGACTCTTTTTAGTGATATAATTTACATATCTTGCATAAAATGTTGGTGGATACTTTATTAAAAAGACCTTCATTTGGAAATGATATGTTTTAAAATATATACTACAAAAAAATTACTATCGGGAGAGTTAAAATGAAGAAAGTAAAATTTATCTATAACCCATACTCAGGAGAAAACGCTATAATTACAGATATAGATAAAGTTATAATGATTCATCAAAAATATGGATATACAGTTGTTCTGCATAGAATAACTATAGATTGTGACATAAAAGATGCTTTTTGGGATATGGATTATGAATATGATTATGTGCTAATAGCCGGGGGAGACGGAACTGTAGATAGCGTAGTAAATTCCATGAAAGAATTAAATATAGATTTGCCTATAGGAATACTGCCTGTTGGTACAGCAAATGATTTTGCTAAATTTATTCAGATGCCCCAGGATGTTGAGGATGCCTGCGAAAAAATTTTAAATAGCAGTCCTAGGTCTTTGGATATAGGCAAAATAAATGATAAGCATTTTATAAATGTGGCTAGTACTGGACTGTTTACCGATGTGTCCCAAAAAACTGATGTAAATTTAAAAAATACTATAGGGAAATTGGCCTATTATATAAAAGGCATAGAGCAGCTTCCAAGCTTTAGAAGCCTTAAAATAAAGGTGAATTCTAAGGAATTCAATTTTGAGGGAGATATGTATCTCATGTTGGTTTTCAATGGGCAGACCGCTGGAAACCTGAAGCTTGCATATAAATCTGAGATAGATGATGGCATGCTCGATGTTATAATAATAAAAGCTTCTATGATAAAAGATATAGTAGCACTTTTCATAAAAATGATTAAGGGAGATCATTTAGAGGGAAGTAATGCTCTAATATATTTTAAAACCTCTAAATTACATATTGAATGCTATGAAAATATAGTTACAGACATAGACGGAGAAAGAGGACCGGATTTTCCGTTGACTATAGAATGCATAAAAGGCGGCATTAAGGTGCTTGGAATAGAGTAAAGAGTTTAAGTAAGAAGTAAAAATGAATGACTATTACTTTTTACCTCTTACTTCTTAATTGGAATTTACCTCTTACCTCTTACCTTATTTGAAGATTTTCTTGGAGGCATATCAGAAATCAGGCAATTTCTACCCTTGCCTATTAGGTCTGCTCTTCCAGCTTTTATTAAGGCTTTTTTCACTAAGTCGTAATTCTTAGGATTAGAAAACTGCAAAAGTGCTCTTTGCATTTCTTTTTCTTCCTGAGTCTTTGGTACATAAACTTTTTCTCCTGTAAGAGGATTTATGCCAGTATAATACATTGTGGTAGAAAGACTTCCTGGAGTAGGGTAAAAATCCTGCACTTGTTCTGGCATATATCCCATATCCTTTATATACAAGGCAAGCTCTATGGCTGCCTTTAAGTCAGAACCAGGGTGGCTTGACATAAGATATGGAACTAGGTACTGCTTCATTTTCAATTTTGAATTTATATCAGAATATTTCTGAACAAATTTGTTATATACTTCTTTTGATGGTTTTCCCATTTGTTTAAGCACAGCATTGCTTACATGCTCAGGTGCCACTTTAAGCTGGCCGCTTATATGATATTTGCAAAGCTCCTTAAAGAAAGTATCATTTTTATCGTAGATTAAGTAATCATACCGTATTCCAGAACGTACAAATACTTTCTTAACTCCATCTATTTTTCTTACCCTTCTTAAAAGCTCCAAGTATTCTGAATGATCTATAATCAGATTTTTACAAGGTCCTGGATATAAACATTCTCTATGCTTACAGGCTCCATGCTGTTCTTGCACCTTGCAGGCTCTATGTCTGAAATTAGCAGTAGGGCCTCCTACATCGTGAATATAACCTTTAAAATCCTCAAATTTTGTAAGCAGTGTTGCTTCATCCACTACTGAATCTGCGCTTCTGTTTTGTATTATTCTTCCTTGATGGAAAGTGATGGCGCAAAAGGAGCAGGAGCCGTAGCAGCCTCTATGGCTGGTAACGGAAAACTTAACTTCCTTAATAGCAGGAATTCCGCCATCCTTTTCGTAGATAGGGTGGCACTGTCTTACATATGGAATTTTATAGTACACATCCATTTCTTCTACAGAAAGTGGAAGCTGAGGAGGATTTTGAACTACATACTCCGTACCATGCTGTTGTATAAGAGTTTTTCCTCGTATAGGATCCTGCTCTTGGTGTTCAATTTTATAGCTTTCAGCATAAGCTTTTTTACTTTCACATACTTCTTCGTAGGGAGGAAGCTCTATAAAATCCTTTAAATCAGTTATATCCTTCGTTATGTATACAGAACCTCTTATATCTGTAACCTTTGAAATATTTTTACCGTATCTAAGCATGTTTGCCACCTGTACAATAGTTTTTTCACCCATCCCATACAAAAGCAAATCAGCTCTGGAATCCATTATGACACTTCTTCGTATCTTGTCGTCCCAATAATCATAATGAGCAAAGCGTCTAAGGCTTCCCTCTATTCCACCGACTACTATAGGTATATCCTTATAAGCTTCTCTTATTTTATTGCAATATACTATTAAGGCTCTATCAGGTCTGTATCCGCCTTTTCCTCCAGGTGAATACAAATCATCATGTCGCCTTTTTTTGGCTGCAGTAAAATGATTAACCATAGAATCTATGTTTCCGGGACTTACAAGAAAAGCTAGCTTAGGTTTGCCAAGTCTCATGAAATCTTCAGTGGTTCTCCAGTTTGGCTGAGGTATTATTCCTACGGTGAAGCCTTCTGATTCTAATACTCTTCCTATAACTGCTGCAGCGAAGGAAGGATGATCCACATAAGCATCACCGCTAACTAAAACAAAATCTAATTCTTCTATATTTCTTTCTTTTAAATCTTTTTTGCTTATTGGCAAAAAGTTTTTCGCTATGTTCATTCGACATTTCCTTCCAAGTGGTATTTTGCCAACTGAATGTAGTTTTAAATCAGCATTGATTTAAAACATAGGCAATCAATATAATCATTATAGATTATTACAAAATATATAGCAACAATTCATAACAGCGAGAATAAGGAGGAGATATACACATTAAAAAATAGTAAATGGGCTCTATTAAGGAATAAGTCTTAAATTTAATTAAATATCATTGAAAATTAGAAAATATGGTTGCATTTTGTTATAAAAGGAATATAATAAAAGTGTAATAAGATGTAAGCTAAACAAATTATGAGTTTAGTTTTCTGAAAATAAAAGGTGGTGTATTTTTTTATGGAGGCTGGCCCTCAAAGTCACAGTTGTAACTTTAAACAAATTGAATATCAAGAGGGATATTTAGGTGCGGAAAATTTAAAAGATATATTTTACGTGCTTAGTTTTTGTGTCTTCATGAATTAAGATTTCAAATATTCCTCTTGATACAAGAAGGAGGAATATTTATGAATAGAGTAAACAGTGTATTTCTAAGTTCCATTCTTCACAAAAAAGTCTACGATGAATTTGATGAAAGCATAGGCAAACTTTGGGATATTTATGTAACAACGGAAGAGGGATATCCAAGAGCTATAGGCTATAAAGTGAAGAAGGACGGAGAAATTTTAAACTATGAGTTCAGAAATATAGTTTTTTTGGACGATGACAATGGGAAAATACTTATAAAGGTTAGAGGTGTAAAAGATATAATACCAAGAACCTTTTCCTATCTGCTTTCAAAAAACTTACTGGATAAGCAAATAGTAGATGTAAATGGAAAGAAAGTAGTAAGAGTAAATGACTTGAAAATGGCAGAGATAGCAGTAGTAGCTGTGGACAGCGGGGCTATAGCTCTTGGAAGAAGACTTGGGGTAGAAGGACCTGTAAAAAGCTTTTTTAAGGCTTTTAAGAGAAATCCCGCAGATTCTATGATAATGTGGGATAATGTTGAGTCTTTGGAAATGGTGAATGATAATTTAAAAATTTCTGTACCATATAAAAAGCTTTCTAAGCTTAAGCCTGCAGACCTTGCGGACATATTAGAGGATATGGATTCTGAAAACAGAACGAAAATCTTCCAAAGCTTGGACGAAAATCTAGCAGCGGATACACTGGAAGAGATAGAACCAGAAATACAGGCAGATCTTTTAGCTAATCTAAGTGAAGAAAAGGCTAGTGTAGTGCTTGAAGCTATGCCTAATGATGAAATTGCGGATATCTTAGATGAAGTGGATGAAGAAACCGCCGAGAAGTTTCTGGCCAGCATGGAGAAAGACGATGCTGACGAAGTAAGAGAGCTTATGGGATATGAAGAAGAGACTGTAGGAAGCATAATGAATAGGGATTATATTTCCTTTAACTTTAATATAACTGTAACAGAAACTATAGAGCTTTTGAGAGAACTGAAACCTGATGACGAAGTTATGTATTATATTTATATAACGGATGAGACTGGCAAGCTTCAAGGAGTTGTTTCCCTTAGAGATATTATAATTTCTGATGGAAATTCAATGCTTAAAGATATAATGGATAAAGAGCCTGTAAAAGTAAAAATAGAAGATGCCATTGATGATGTAATTGACCTCTCTATGAAGTATGATTTGCTTTCTCTGCCAGTAATAGATGAGGAAGAAATACTAAGCGGAATAGTAATTATTCATGATATCATTGATGAATATGTTATAAATAGTAAGAAAAAGAAATTTAAAAAGGTAGTATAGATAATATACTCTAAATAAAAAAGCAAACGACGAAATTATGCCGTTTGCTTTTTTATTTTACCCTGGAAGAAGATGAATTAATTTCCTGTATTTTTTTAAAATCTATAAGCAAAATAAATGCAGGAAGGGGTGAGAAAAATATGAAATTAAAAAAGCAGATAGCAGTGTATTTAGCAGTAATGGTGTTCACATATGCGCTTTATGATTTTTTAATAACGCCGTACATAGGTGAAGTAATGGCAGTAACCTATAGATGGGGAGCTACGGGAAGTACTGTGACGGAAATACAAACCAGATTAAAAAGATGGGGATACTACACAGGAAGTGTAGATGGAAAGTATGGTTATGGAACCTATACTGCTGTGAAAAAATTTCAACAAAAGAATGGGTTAACCGCAGATGGAGTTGCTGGTGATGCTACATTAAAAGCTTTAGGAATAAATGTGGCTCAGAAAACTACAGGAACAAGTACGGCCAGCAATCAAAATTTAACTCTGCTTTCAAGGCTTATAAATGGAGAGGCCAGAGGAGAGCCTTATCAAGGGCAAGTGGCTGTAGGAGCAGTAATAATGAACAGAGTGAGAGATCCTAGATTTCCCAATACTGTTGCAGGCGTCATCTATCAGCCAGGAGCCTTTACCGCCATTGTGGACGGTCAAATTAATGTAAAGATAGAACAGAGCTCAATAAATGCAGCAAGAGATGCACTAAATGGATGGGACCCTTCAGGAGGAGCGGTATTCTATTATAATCCAGCTAAAACCACTAATAAATGGATTTGGTCAAGACCAGTAATAAAAGTAATAGGAAGTCATAGATTTTGCAAATAGTACAACTAATTTAATGAAAGTGGTAGTTGACAAAAATAATAAATAGAATATAATAAAATTATAAATCATAGTAATTAACTCGGAAATACATTGAAGAAGGAAAGTAGCATTATGTATCTGAACAGAGAGGAAACAACTAGCTGAGAGTTTCTGCAGTGTTGTAATGTGAAGTGCCCTTTGGAGTAGTTTTCTGAAAGATGATGATTGTTAAAGCAGTATTTAATGATTGCATTTAGTAGGAATTAACGGAATCACCCGTTACAGTGATAGAGTATATAAATATAGTTATGTACTTGAAGTTTTATTATTCTATGTATAGGGTGGAATAGCGAAGCGAAGCTTCGTCTCTAGGAGAGACGAAGTTTATTTTTTGATAAATGTATACCTTACTAGGGTATGCGGATACTTAAAACCTGTAAATTTAGGAAGAGGGGTAATAAAGTGTTTAGAAATTTAAGATATGATATAGAAAATGTAAAAAAGAATGATCCAGCGGCAAGAACTTCCTTAGAAGTATTGCTATTGTATCCGTCAATGTATGCGCTGAATTTTTATAGAATATCTCATGCCTTCTACAAAATAAAACTATTTTTTATAGCGAGGTTAATTTCCCAGATAGCAAGATTTTTAACAGGTATAGAAATTCATCCTGGTGCTAAAATAGGCAGAGGACTTTTTATAGATCATGGCATGGGGGTAGTGATAGGTGAAACTGCCGAAATAGGAAACAATGTAACTATATATCATGGAGTTACCTTAGGCGGTACAGGAAAAGAAAAGGGAAAAAGGCATCCTACCGTTGGAAACAATGTATTTATAGGAGCAGGAGCTAAAATATTAGGCCCTGTTTTAATAGGAGATAATGTTAAAATAGGAGCTAATTCAGTAGTGCTTACAGATGTGCCAGCTCAATCTACAGCAGTGGGGGTACCAGCCAGAATAATTGCAAAAAAGCCCAAAACCATAATAGAAATAAGTGATTACCAAGGTAAAAAAAGGACTATATATAATGAAATGACAATATAAAGAGTGGTTTAAAGTGAGTCTTTAGGAGCTTATAAATATGAAAGAAAAAATAATTGATTACTGTAAATCCTTAGGTTTAGATACAATAGGTTTTACTAAATGCAGAGTCTTTGAAGAACTTACACCTATGTATCAATATAGGATAGATAATAATTTAATCAATGAATTTGAAGAGAGGGATATAGAAAAAAGAATAAATCCCTTTCTTCATTTTTCGGAAGGAAAAACTATAATTTCAATAGCTTTTCCATATTATAGTGATACGGATTATAAGCTGGGAAAGGGATTCTCTATATATACTATGGGACAAGATTATCACTGCGTGGTTAATCAGTATCTAAGTAAGATATGCGAATTTATAATGGAAAATGGAGGTGTATGCAAAGCTTTCGTAGACAGCAATCCTCTTCCTGAAAGGTATATTGCTTATTTATGCAACCTAGGGTTTATAGGAAAAAATAATATGCTTATAACTAAAAAATATGGATCCTTTGTTTTCTTGGGAGAAATCATAATGGATTTGCCCCTTGATATTCAGGAAGAGAATAATAGAGCTTACGATAAAATGATTAAATATGAAGAATGCGGAAGCTGTGAGAATTGCTTAAAGAAGTGTCCCACTAAAGCTATAAATATGCATAAAAAAAATCCTAATATATGTCTATCCTATATAACTCAAAAAAAGGATTTAGAGGATAAGTTTTTTAATCTTATGGGGCAAAGACTTTTTGGATGTGATACCTGCCAATTTGCATGTCCATATAATAAAGATGTTAGTACCTCTCCAATTAAAGAATTTAAACCACTAGAGCATATGGTAAATGTTGATATAGAAGAATTGATGAATATTGATAATGCTATATTCAAAGAAAAGTATAAGCTTACCTCCTGTGGATGGAGAGGGAAGAATATACTTCAAAGAAATGCATTAATCTATGTAACCAATAGTGGGCATAAAATAACTGATTTGAAAGAAATAAAATCACCTTATATCAAGGATTATTACAATAGACTTTTAAAGCAGCAGGAATTATAATTAATAGGTATGGTAATGTAAATACAACGAAATCTTATATAAAATTCTGCTAGGAAAAATATTGAGCAGCATAGGATATTTTTTTATATGAAAGGTGGAAGGAGTTATGTTACCTCCTATAGCAGCAAAGATCATCAGCAAATTGCCTAAAGGGGCAAGCAAGTTTGTGTGCAAAAGTATAGCGGATTATTATTTATCTAAATATGCAAGTATCAAAATTAATGGAATGGAGAACCTAAGCAATGTGGAAGCTCCTGTCATATTTGTAGGAAACCATCTTAGCAATTCTGACGGACTTATTTTATCAAAGGTATTAAAAAATCAGGATGTAAGCTTTGTGGCAGGTATAAAACTAAGTAATGATCCAGTTACAAACATAGGCATAAATGTAGTTAAAACTATTAATATAAAGCCTAACACTGCGGATAAGGAAGCACTTACTAAAATTATAGATACTATAAAAAAAGAAAAAAAGAATATTTTTATATTTCCTGAAGGGACTAGAAGCAGATCTGGTGAAATGATAGAAGCTAAAAAGGGAATTATATTAATTGCAAAAATTACTAAGGTATCAATAGTTCCTATAGGAGTAAGCGGAAGTGAAAAACTGCTTCCTATAGATAAAGAAGGAAATATGGCCAGAGAAAAATTTCAATCGGCAGAGGTAAGGGTAAATATAGGTAAACCTATTAAGCTGGTTGAAAAAAATAAGGATGAAGATAGGCACGAATACGAAAAAAGAGCTTTATATGAGCTTATGCATTCCATTGCACTGCTCCTTCCAGAGGAGTATAGAGGAGTGTATAAATAATTATTGCTTATAAAGTACATAAAAAGCAAAGAGGCTCTATGGGGCTCTTTGCTTTTTTTACTAACTGGCTTTATATTTTACGCAAGATGGAGGATATCCATAATGCTTCTTAAAGAGCTTGCTAAAATGATAAGCATCCTCATAACCTACTGCCTTTGCAGCTTCTTTTATTGTAAGATTGCCCTTGGTTAAAAATTCCTTAGCTCTAGAAAGTCTTATCTTTATAAGATAATTAATAGGAGATTCTCCGGTTTCTTCCTTAAAGAGCTTTGATATATATGCTGGACTAAGATACATATTTTTGGATATAATCTCTAAAGACAAATCTTCAGCATAATTAGTGGTTATGAATTCTGTTATAGCATTTACTATAGTGGCTTTATCATAGGACTCAAAATTTATGCAGCCCATTTCACGCACGGTTTCTCTTTGAGAAGTAGCTCTAAGCAGTATAACCAAAAGGCGCATTCCTAAGGTCTTTAATATTAATTCAGAACCGCAGTCATTTTTATTTTGCTCTGATAATATATCTCTGAAGCATTTCATTAGTTCCTTGTCGTACTTGGTAGAAGGAATTACTGGTGTGGTTTTATCAGATATTATAAAGTTCCTTGGTAAATCGTATACTCTAAAATTTTGAAAACCAGCATGAAATTCCACTAAGGTACCTTCAGAGGATATTATCTTCCCATGAGGAACATGAGGATTAAGAGCTAAAATATCACCTTTTTTTACTTTGTATGGAATATCATTTATAATATAGTCACAGTTTCCGGCTATTATGTATATCACGGACATATAATCGTGACTATGTATTTCCAATCCTCTATTGGGAAAGTATTTTTTTTCAAAAGTGTAAAGTATCTTTGGGTTGAAATTATCCACGTCAATTCCAAAATTACAACACATATGATCCCCCCTAAACACAAGTAATTGCAATATTTTAACATAAATTAAGACGCAATATATTTAATAATATGCACATACTTTCATATTATGTTTTATTAAATTACTATAGAGTCATTATATAATAATTTAAGAGGTTAATCAAAACGAAATCATAAATAATTTAAAATTTACACATAGTTCAAAACTTTTTTGTGTAATATCATAAAATTAATATATTCAATCTGTAAAAAATAATAGTAGGAGAAAAATTATGAATAAAAAGAATGCAAAAGAAATATTAGATAAACTATATGAAATGTACCCGGATGCCGAATGTGAACTTAACTATACAACTCCCTTTGAACTTTTAATAGCAACAGTTTTATCAGCTCAAACCACTGATAAAAAGGTGAATCAGGTGACAGAAAGCCTATTTAAAGTCTGCAATACCCCTGAGGGCTTTTTAAAGCTCACTCAAGGAGAGCTGGAGGGATATATAAAGCAAATAGGACTCTATAAAAATAAATCTAAGAATATTTTAAGTCTGTGCAAATCCCTTGTAGATGATTTTAATGGTGAGGTGCCTCGAAATCATGAGGAGCTTATGAAACTTGCAGGTGTAGGAAGAAAGACTGCTAATGTAGTACTTAGCAATGCCTTTGGTGTGCCAGCTTTAGCGGTAGATACTCATGTGTTTAGAGTTTCCAACAGGATAGGGCTTGCAAAGAGCAAGGATGTGGAAGGAACGGAGCAGCAGCTTATGAAGCTCATACCTAAGGATCAATGGATAAAAGCTCATCATACTCTCATATTTCATGGAAGATATCTATGCAAAGCTATGAAGCCGGGCTGCGATAATTGTCCTATAGCTCCTTTATGCAAATTTAACATTGGATAAGAGATAATTCATTGACTCTTTACTATAAAGGGAGTATATTAATGTAGGAATATTAAAGGCTTTTAGGTATAAGCTGTAGAATGGAGATGAATAGTATGGATGCAGACCCTAGTCATTTATGTAACAATAACTACAATTTAAAAAAACACGGGGTCTATAGGATGCATTTATGCTATCAATATCTTATTGCCCCGTAATAACAGAGGGGGAATACTATGAAGAAAAAAAATAAAAGCAAGCTTCTTATTATATTGGGTATCATAGGACCTGGTTTAATTACTGTAAACGCAGGCAATGATGCTGGCGGAATAACTACTTATGCTACAGTTGGAGCTTCCTATGGCTATAAAATGCTTTGGGGACTTCTCATAATAACTTTTAGCTTGGCCATAATTCAAGAAATGAATGCAAGAATGGCAGTAGTTACCGGCAAGGGACTTTCTGATTTAATAAGAGAGCAATATGGAGTTAAAGTTTCCTTTTTTGCTATAGTTGTACTTTTTATAGCGAATTTAGGAGTATGTATAGGTGACTTTGCAGGTATAGCTGCAGGTCTTGAGCTCTTTGGCGTAAATAGATACATATCTGTACCTATTTCAGCAGTAGTAATATGGCTGGTGGTTACCAAAGGCTCCTACAAAAAGACAGAAAAAATATTTTTAGCATTTACTTTCGTATTTTTTGCATACATATTTACTACTTTTAAAGAAAATCCAAATTGGCATGAAGTTGTTAAAGCTACCTTTACACCATATTTAAGCTTTGATAAGGCCTTTATCATAACTTTTATAGGAATGATTGGCACTACTATAACTCCTTACATGCAATTTTATCTGCAATCAGCTATAGTGGATAAACGACTCACTGTAAAAGAGCTTAAATATGAGAAACTGGACGTATATTTAGGAGCTATTTGGGGAGATTTGGTTTCATTTTTTATAATTGTAGGAACGGCCATGGCTTTATATAAGCATGGTATAATAATTGAGGACGCTAAGCAGGCAGCGTTAGCATTAAAACCTATAGCTGGAAATTATGCCACCATTCTTTTTGGAGCTGGACTTCTTGGAGCTTCAGTTCTTGCGGCAACTATAATTCCTTTATCTACCACCTATGCTATCTGTGAATTTTTTGGGGTAGAAAGAGGAATGGATAATAGTTTTAACGATGCACCTGCATTTTATATAATATTTACGCTTATGATCGGAGTCAGTGCTGTAATAATATTGATTCCTCATATTTCTCTTATTGGAATGATGCTGGTATCTCAGCAGCTAGCAGGAATATTAAGTCCTATAATATTGATATTCATGGCTTTGCTTTCTAATAATAAAGATATCATGGGGAAATATACAAATGGTAAAACGCAAAATACTATCATTTGGATTACTATTATGTTTATAGTTGTGCTTTCTATAGCATTTGTAATTTCATCATTTGTTTAGGCTATGTTTTAAAAGGATGTTAATAAAGGCGTTTTTCGTCTAGCATGGTTTCTTTCAGAACCCATGTAAGAAACTCTAAGGGCTGCTTTGTTATAATTGGCTACCAATTTTATTGCGCCCTCCATGGCGCTAAAATTGCTTTGCCCGTCCTGGGCAAAATTACGCCAATTATAAGTCGCAATCCCTAAGAGTTTCTAGAACTTAAACGATAATATCAACATTTTAAAACATAGCCTACCGAACTGAAGGAAGTTTTAACTCAGTGTAAAAATCAACACTGAGTTAAAACAGAGCCTTTGTTTAGAAGGCTATTTTATTTGATTGAGGTATGAAGACTATGAAAAAAGAAGGGGAACCCATTTATAAAAAGATTGCTTTAGATATTGCAAACAAAATAGTTAGAGGAGAAATAAAGGTAAATGATAAGATTAGCGGCAGATCCATGCTTGCTAGTATGTACAAAGTTTCTCCTGAAACAGTAAGAAGAGCAATAGCACTTTTAAAGGAGATGGGAGTGGTTACTGCTAATGTAGGCAGCGGCATAGAAGTGCTTTCTATATCTGCAGCAGAAAAATTTATACAAAAGAATAAAAGCAATGAATATGTAAGCACTATGGTAGAAAACATATACTCAATAATACAGAAAAGAAGGGAATTAGACAAGGAATTAGAGCAAAACTTTACCAATGTGTTAGAGTTTGTAGGAAGATTTAAGAATATAACTCCTTTCGTATTAGTAGAGGTAATTGTAAAGAGTGACTCTAGGTTTATTGGAAAATCAATAAACGAAGTTAAGTTTTGGCAAAATACACGTGCTACTATAATAGCTTATAGAAGAAAGGAAGAGATAGTCATATCTCCTGGGCCTAATTATAAATTCCTTGGTGAAGATGCTATAGTAGTGATAGGCAAAGAAGATGTGTATGACAAGGTAAATTCCTTTTTAAATGGATAATATAATGATTATTGTGATATAGAGAAGAGCAGAGTTCTATTTGGAAGTCTGCTCTTATTTTTATAAATCTTTATTGTAAAAATTAAGTAAATATTTATACGTGCTTTCTTAAATTGGAAAATCATGATATAATCATAGGTAAAGCTTAGAATATTCAAAAAATTATGTTTATAGGCTAAAGAAAAGGAGTTTATTAGAATGGTTGAGGCAAAAGAATTTATCGAAAAAATAGTAGAGAACGTAGATAAGGTAATGATAGGTAAAAAAAGAGAAATTTTAAATATATTAAAGGGAATAATAGCTGGTGGGCATATACTAATTGAGGACGTGCCTGGTGTGGGAAAGACCACTATGATAAAAGCTATATCTAAAACTTTAGACCTATCTTATAGCAGAATTCAATTTACACCGGATCTTCTCCCTTCAGATATAATAGGTGTATCTATATTCAATCAGCGGGAAATGGAATTTCAATTCAAGAAGGGTCCTATATTTGCAAACATTGTATTAGCAGATGAAATCAACAGAACGTCTCCCAAAACCCAATCGGCGCTTTTAGAGGTCATGGAAGAAAATCAGGTTTCAGAAGGCAATAATACCTTCCAATTGGATAAGCCTTTTTTTGTATTTGCAACTCAAAACCCTATAGAATATGAAGGTACCTTTAATCTTCCAGAAGCTCAATTGGATAGATTTATGATGAAATTATCCATAGGTTATCCAGATAAGCAGTCAGAAAAAAAGGTACTTCAGATATATAAAAACAGCCAGCCTTTGCAAGAAATTGAACCAGTAGTTTCAGGAGAACAGATCTTATGGCTTCAGCAAAAGGCTAGAGAGATAATAGTAAGTGATCCTATAAATGAGTACATAATAGACATAGCTGAAGCTACAAGAAAAAATAACTTGGTAGTAATGGGTATGAGCACCAGAGCGGCATTGGCACTATTAAGGGTAAGCCAGGCTACTGCACTTATAGCGGGAAGAACCTATGTAATTCCGGAAGACATTAAGGAAAACGCAGTACTTGTGCTTTCTCATAGATTGATTCCATCCTCAGAAGCTAGATCCAGAAATATAAAAAGTGAAACTATAATAGATCAGATACTAAAAAGCGTTCCAGTACCTAAGGTGAAATAGTATGATAAAAATAAGTATTCCTTATATAATATTATTTTTGATTTCGGCAGCCATGGCTTTCTTAGATGGGGGTACACTTTACGTAAAAGTATTTTATGCTCTTTTTATTATTACCATACTTGGAATTATGATTATATTTATAAACAGAAGATATTTAGCAGCTAAAATTAAATATACAAAAAATAAATTCATAGCTGGAGATAGAATAGAGCTATCAATAGATTTTATTAATACAAGTTTTTTTCCTGTATTTTTTCTAAAATTTGAAAATCTTTTAGTTAAAGCATCAAATATGAAAGATAAAGAGGTCGTAATAAGCTTAGCTCCCTTTGAGAATAAGGAATTGGCATATAATATGATTTTTCATATCCGGGGAATTTACGATGTAGGTAATTTTAAGATAGAATTCATGGATATAAGCAGCATGCTAAGAACCACTAGGAAATATTCTCATGAAAACAATATCTATGTTTATCCTAATATTCACAGAATTGATATATCCAAGATGAAGGGCTTTAATATATTCAATAACCTAAAAATAAGAAATACAGGTATAGAAGATACTTATTCCATAAGGGACAACAGAAAATATGTGTCTGGAGACAATATAAAAAAAGTGAATTGGAAGATTACTGCAAAACATAATGAATTGTATGTAAAAAATCATGACATAGTGTCTGGACAGGAGTTCAATTTATTATTAAATATGAACAAAGAGAATTACTTAACAGACGAAACTGGAGCTTTAGAGGAACAGCTTATAGATATTTGTGCTTCTATGGTTCATTTGCTTTCCAAGAAAAAGGTAATTTCAAACATATTCATAAATGGAGAAAAATCGACTTCTATGGAAATAAAGGATGCAAAATCCTTTGATGAGCTTATGGATTTTTTTCTACTAAACAAAAGTATTGGAGATATGCAGTTCTCTGAATTTTTGAGGATTGAAATATCCAAGAATCCATATATGAAGAACATGGCTATACTTACATCTCGTATTGATAATGAAACAATGAATTATATAATAGGACTCACAGAACGAAAAAGAAACATAACTATAATTTACAGTGACTCAGAAAATAAGGAAGCCATTAATAAGCTGGAAAGACTTAACATAAGTATGATTAATATTTATGACTTGATAAATGGCTCTGTTTTAAATGATGGTTTAGGGTGTGATTAACGTGCAGGGTTCAAGAGAAAAGATAACCAACATATTGCTCAATTATATAAATGTATTAGTATTCTTCTACATTATGAGCACTTGCTATAGCATTAGAGGCTTCAATTATGTATATATTTCAGTTTTGTATTTTCTGACAGTTTTCGTTTGCTATTTATTTGGATATTTCGTGGAAAATAATTATGCAAAAATTATAATTATACTTTCCATATTAATTATATCAGCAATATTTATTCTGGCTAACAAAGATTCATTTATTTCCTGGGAAAACAATCAGCTTTTAGCAAACTTAAATTACATAAATAATCAGATGCAAAGTTATGGTTTCACTTATTTTGATGCTTATCAATCCATGTTTATTGTGATAGTGCCTTTAATCACTTTATGCTTATACTTCCTCTATGAGGTGGGAGCAAAAAGTGCAGTACAATTTCTTTTAACTTTTGAAATTATAATGTTTTGGTATCTTCAATATTATAATGAAGTAATAAAATGCTTATTCCCTTTTATAGCGGTTTCAATTTTTACTATGGTAATAAACAAGCATATGAAGCTCATAAATAATCTTGAAAGAAAAAGAATTTTAATTCATATAAACAGTTACATGTTCATAATAAGTTTAATCCTTTTAAGCTTAGCTGTAAGTTTTATGTCTACACTTCTTCCTAATAAGACTAAAATGAATTACGGCGATTCCATAATTGAGGGCATAAGTGGGGACAGTGGGACTATAAGCTCTAAATCAAAAGCCTTTACCGAGAGATATGGTTTAGATTATTCTGGCTATAGCAGTACTGAGCAAAAATTGGGTGGGCCCATTAAGCTTGATACTTCCGTAGCTTTTAATGTAGAAAGTGATGCAGCCTATTATCTGGTAGGAGATGTAAAGGATCAATATACAGGTTATAGCTGGAAAAAGTCTCAGGTGCAATACAGCAAAGGAAGCAATATATCACCTCACTATCAAACCTTGGATGTGCAAAAAGGACTTCCTAATAATATATTTAATGACAGCGAAAGAAAGACAATAACAATAATACCTGACGGATTAATCACTACCTCTATATTTGTACCTAAATATCCCGTAAGCGTATTAGATCATCAAGGAACAACTTTTTATAATGAAGATGAAGGAACTTTTCTTAGCACAAAAGCATTAAATAATGAATATACGGTGGATTTTTATGATGTGGATTTATCTAAGCTTACTTCGGGAGCTATAGTTGCTTATAATAACAGTGAATATTCTAAATATCTGCAATTACCCTCCAGTATAACCCAAAGGACAATAGATCTTGTTTATGATATAGTTAAAAATTGCAATACAAATGAAGAAAAAATAAAAGCTATAAGAGATTATTTATCTAAGAACTATAAATATACATTAAATGCATCAGTGGTTCCAGAAGGAAAAGACTTTGTTGATTACTTTCTCTTTGAGGATAAGAAAGGTTACTGCGTTCACTTTGCTACAGCTATGACCATAATGTACAGAATCGCAGGTATACCAGCTAGGTTTACAGAAGGCTTTAAAATGGACGATAATGCCAATAGCAGAGGAATCTATGAAGTAAGAAATTCGCAAGCTCATGCTTGGTGCGAGTACATGGTTAAACCAAATGTATGGGAAATAAGCGATGCAGCACCTACACCAGAAGAGAATATGAAGCAGGATACAAATGAGAATAATTCGGCTCCTGCAGAAGCTCAGCAGAATCAACAGCAAAGTAATCCTCAAAATACCAATACGCCATCTACTAAAAATAATGATCCTCAAGCTACAAAGGTTAAAGTGGTAAATCATAAACTGGATACAAAAATTGTAATATATTCTTCTGTAACTATAGCTTTAATATTGATAATTTTACTCATATCCTTAATTCAAAATAAGAGAAAAACAGCGATGCTTAAGGATAAATCTGCAATAAAGCTATATATATACGTAAATAAGAGACTTAAAAGATATAGACGCAATAAACCTTATAATGTTACAGATAAAGAGTTTATAAAGACACTGCCTAGACAGCTTTATTTGATTTTAAATCCTCTCATAGAGGCGGTATATGAGGAATTCTATGGAGGAAAGCCTAAGGAAGAGCTTGATAAGAAATACATTTACAGTGAATTTGAGAGATATCTAAAGCAGGAAAGTGGAAATAACAGACAATACTTATTTAAAAAGCTATTTGTATTCATGAGAAGGCTAAAATAGTAAAACCATATATTGGAGAATACCAGTTGACATTGCAGTTTAATATGTTATAATATTGAATTGTGATTCAAAAGGTATGCGGATATGGCGGAATTGGCAGACGCGCTAGTTTCAGGTTCTAGTGGGAGACCATGCAGGTTCAAGTCCTGTTATCCGCACTTCTTAAATGCAGTGATACCAAGGGTACACGCTAGATTTAAATTAAAAACCTTCAAAAAACCCGCGTAAGACTTTTAGTGATTTGTTCACTAGTCTTATGTGGGATTTTTTATTTTGGAGGAAGAAAAATGAGAAAGAAAATGGAACTAATTAAATATTTATTGCAAAAATATAATTTAAGCAGAGTTGAACCTCATAGAGCATTACATAATACCTCCTTCCCTGGAGAAAAATTTCCATTCGATGAAATTAAAAATGCTGTTTATAAGTATCAGCAGGATGATTGGCTTCAAGCTGATGGACTAGCAGGACAGCATACTATAGCAAGTCTAAACGCTAAAATAGCAGAACTGGATAAACATAAGGTCGATACTGTCATTTTGGATTTTCAATACGCCTGTAACCTTAGTGGATATAACTTGGCTGAAGATGGTATTTGAGGTAATAGAACTAATGCAGCTATATCGAAAATATTACTTCAGAAAGGCTCTAAAAATGAATTAGTCAGATGGATTCAGAATAGATTAATCAATAAAGGATTTACAGTAGGACAAGCTAAGGTGGACGCAGATTTTGGAAATGATAAAAAATTATAGGGTGTATGCTAAGCTCAATAATAATAGCTTTAAACGGATATTTACTGAAAAAAATACACCTATTAGAAAATAGTGAAACAATAAAGAATTTAGAAAATGAAGTAGAGAATTTTATAGGTACAGATAATACTACGAAGTTTGAAAAGATAGTTAAGGATTCAGTTGTAGAAGTAGAGCAGTTAGCTAAAGAAGGGCTTGTAGAAAATGTTAGTGGTAGAAAGTATGCTAAGGCAATAGAGCTTATAGAAAATGATTTGCCTAAGATTGGACTTACTGTTACAGATGGAGAAATTTATAATCTTATAAAAACAACTGTAGGATATATGAATGAGAAGAAATAAGCATAAGCCCGAGGATTTCCTCAGGCTATTTTGTATCTTATAAGTTGTCCATTTCCAAGTCTCAAATTCGTGCTTAAAAGAATATGACGAATATACAAATAATTGTTGATTTGTAAGTAACCTTAAGTGGTAGCAGTTATATCAAACAATTTAGTGAATTAGCATAATGGAATACTTAAACATAATTTACAGTATAGTTATTACCAAAGTTGTTATCCCAATACTCAATTCCGTTTACTTCATAAGATATTGCAAACTTTACTTGTTTTGATGATGGATTTGACGGAATAGTAAAATCCCAGTAGTCTAAGGAATTGTTATTTGAAGTTGAATTATAGTTAGCGTTAGTTTCTAAGTATGTAGCCCAATTGTCATAGCTATATCTAATTTTAACTACTTTAGGGTTACCTATGTTATTTAGAGTAATACTTCCTATAATATTTGATCCGGTTGGAACATTACCATCATTGTAAACTGTTGTATAAAGCTGACTTTTACCAAATGTAGATGTATTGCCTGAACTAAGATAATAATTTTTTCCGTAATTATTATCCCAGTAAGTTTCACCGTTAGATTCATATTTTATAGCAAATTGTAATGATGAATTATCATTTAAAGCCAAATTGAAACTCCATATTTCATAACCATCGGTAGAATTATCTTTAACATAGTTTGCATTTGTGTCTTGCCAATTTGTACCGTTGTCTGTTGAATAATGAATAGAAATGTTTTTGGAATATGAAGATTTTTGAACAGCGATATATCCAGTGGCAGAATATTCATAACAAGAACCGTCAAGTATAGCGGTTTGTATGTATTTTCCGTAGTATAACTGTACTGGTAGAGTATCGGCTTTGACATTTTTAGAAAATGTAGTTCCAAATAGAATGAAAGTAACAAGAATTGATAGAAAGAAACTTAAAAATTTTTTCGTTTTGTTCATAAGAATGCCTCCTAAAATTTGTATTTATTTCTGTTAATAAGATAATATTACTAAAAAAAGTAAAAATCAAAATTAAATTATTTAAATAAGCTTTGTATAAACGTATTCAAATATAGAAAACTTCAGTATTCTAGTGTATTCAACCGATTGCATAATTTTATATATATTTTTAGGCAATCGGTTGAATAAAGCCTCTGGATTTAAAAGTAAAAATATTGTTATTTGGAAATTAAATATTACGGGGAGAAATTTAGGCAGATGTACTTCGAATATCTATATAGTTAATAGGGTATAAGGATTTAATATATTAACGTTAATGAAACGGGATAAATATGTATTGAAATTTACCTCATTTTGGGTCTATAATAAAAATACATATAAAGAATGTCTTACGTGGAATTTAAGGACTAATCTAGCGTGATACATTGATATTACTGGCTTAGAAAGGTACGGAAAAACGCGCTAGTTTCAGGTTCTAGTTGCAGCCCATGCAGGTTCAAGTCCTGTTATTCACAACAAAAATCAGTACAAAAAAGGATTGCCTTTTTTGTACTGATTTTTTTATGTTGCTTAGGCATTTGATAATTAAGTGTCTGAGCTTAATTGTGCCCTTAAATCTTTATGTTGATGAATCTTTAACATTACTAAACGAGCTATTGGCTGTGCGATACACGCTTCGACGAAGAATGAAATCGAAGCATTGCGGGGCCATCTGTAGAAAAACATACGAATAGGCTCCATGCTGATATGACGTATTCCTATCCAAGTACCAATGACAGTTAGAAATATAGACATTAGAAACACTGTACAAAGGATGTTTATCGCAATATGAGATCCAAAGCTATCGCCCTCTTTTACAATTCAAGCGGTCAACCATTCAGCTGGTTTGTATGTAACTAGTACCATTATAATTACGGCAATCCAAATGAAAGGAATAGCCTTTAGCGTGTCAGCCCAGATATACAGGTGGAACCCCATTTCAAAGCACGTGATAAGTGGAGCGATGATGTTGACTGAGATAATGGATATCACTGCCATAAATAATGCAAATTCTTTTTTGTTTCGTGGTAACTTCATATGAAATTCCATACTTTTTTATCCTCCTGTTGTTTGTTTTAATATTTGGGGCAAAAAATAGAGCACGAGACTAATGGATAGTCTCGTGCTGATTAATTATACGCACCAAATATTATATTATTATATATTAAAAATTCAAAAAAATCAAGAATGGAATTAATGAATTTAGTAATCCATCGTATTTTTTGTAATTTAGTATCGAGTGACTATTTTGACTGGTTATCAAAAATATATTGTAATAGCAAGCAAATGAGTATAATCCGTGGTGCATTTAAAATTAGCAAATTACACAAAATTTATAAGAATCATAAGGAACACCGGTTACTTAAAGGTAATCGGTGTTTTTGCATAGTAAAGGTATCGAATTTAAGAGAAAAAGAAGTATTGATATTCATATAAACCAATGCAAATGCATGCTATAATAATCCTATTAAATAATATTGAAAACCTTTAAAAATGTGATAAACGAGGAAATTTCATATGAAAAAAAACCATGCATTAAAAATAGGTATAATTTTAATTGTTTTTTCTTTAATATATGTTTTTATTAATATGTATTTAAATTCTAAAAAAACACCTGAGAATACAATAAGAATTTTTTATAAGTATATGAATGAAAAAAACTCCTCCCAAATAAATAAATATACTTATGGAAATTTTAATATATCTAAGTCTCAGTTAGATAATTTAGAAAATATAGAAATAATCAGCATAAAGGAATCAGATGAAAACACACTTAAAAGTGGTTACCTTCAAGAACATAAAGATACTAAGCTATTGAAGGAGGATATAAAAGTATTATTAGTTAAATATCATGCTAAATATAAAGATGATAGTAAAGAACCAATACCAAGTGGAGAGTTTTCTACAAACTATCTGTTGATCAGGGTATCAGACGGTTCAAGCTTTAGCTGGAAAATATCAGAAAGTGGTTGGTAAAATATATGCGTCTTATATTCCTTTATTTATCTTTTCACAATCTATCTTTCTTTCACCCTTATCTTCCTTAGTATTCACGATAACCTGCCTTATTTTACTTGACTAATATTAAAATTTAATTAAGTTTAAATATTTAATCAAATTTTAATATTATAGCTGTAATATCTTTTTACATCTATAATCAGCGACAGCTTATTAAAAATTATCTGTTCAGCTCTAAATATGTTTAGTGATTGACAGTTAAAATATAAGAAGCAATGAGTAAAAATAAGGAGGACTATTAATTTGGAAGGAAGTAAAAGTAACAATCAAAAAGGATTAAAATCCCATAAAACTAATGTCATGGACTCAAGAGGCAGACAAATACTTAATAAAGTTCCTGAAATTACGATATTTTTTTGGATTATTAAAATATTGACTACAGGAATGGGAGAAGTAGCTTCTGATTTTCTCGCTAGGCAGATGGACCCGGTAATAGTCGTGGCTTTTTGCGGAATCATACTGATAATCTCGTTAATTCTTCAAATTTCCATGCGTCGATATATAGCATGGATGTATTGGTCAACTGTAATCATAGTAAGTATCTTCGGTACTATGGCTGCAGATGTTTTGCATGTTGGATTAGGTATTCCCTATATAGTATCGACTGCATTCTTTATGACGGTACTAGCTATTGTATTTAGTATTTGGTATGCCAGTGAAAAAACTCTTTCAATGCACAGTATCTACACAAAACGCAGAGAACTATTTTATTGGGCGACTATATTGACCACTTTTGCACTTGGTACTGCAGTTGGAGATATGACTGCATCAACCATGAAATTAGGATATTTAAATTCAGGAATTATGTTTGCCATTATATTTGTCATCCCTGCTTTAGCCTATTGGCTTTTTAAGATTAATGAGATTTTTGCTTTTTGGTTTGCTTATATAATCACTAGACCACTAGGTGCATCATTTGCAGACTGGATGGGAGTCCCTCAAAACCGCGGAGGTCTTGGTATTGGAACTGGTACTGTTAGTCTGGTTCTTACAGTAATTATACTTGCTCTAGTAGGATATCTTTCTATGACGAGAGAGAAGAAATACACAGTTTCGTAGCAGATATTGATTCTGAAAAAATTATAAAGAGGTAATATCTTTAAAAGATATTACCTCTTTTATGTAAGAGCGATTTAACTTCATTTATATCAGTGACATTATATTTTGCCATTTTTATATAGCAAAGTGCTGAAGGTATAAGAAATACCTGAAATAATGCCAATGTAATTATATAATTCTGCGGTGCTGAGGTGTAAAGAGAAACTATGGAAAGTAGAACACCTACGCCTATATTGCCGATGGTTCTTCCAATACCATTTGCAAGGTTAGCTATGCTGAAGGATGTTGCCCTATGTTCCGGTAGATTAACATCAGTTATGAGAGCAAGCCAATTAGGTGTATTAGCAGATTGTGCTGCACTTGCAAAAAATGATAAAATAAATATTCCTGCCATCCAAGGATTTAAGGCTATTTGCTTTGTTAAACCCAAAAGTATCAATAATGCATTACTGCCTTTTGGCAGTAAAAGATTATACATTGGTACCATAAATATAGCAACATAAAGAGGCATCATAATAAATATAAAAAATGAAGTCAACAAGGCTCTTCCCTTATATGTTTTTCTCTGAAATCTATCTCCAAGATAACCGAAGCAGGATGAGGTTAAACCCCCTAATTGGAATAGTGCATAAAGATAACCGGAAGCTATAATCGATGTACTTAAACTGTATCCTTGTGTATGTATTTTTGAAATATATAGAGTAGGCAGCCATGTTAGGGTACCCACTGTAATGTTCATAAAAAATGCTTGCAAAAAAAGCAATAGATTACTTGGCTTTTTTATTATTTCAAGTATCTGTTTGGTATTTATTTTATAATCATAATTTGAACCTGCCCTTATTAGTTCTTGCAGTTCAGGCTCTGATTCACCGAGTACAGGCTCTTTAATAAACAGATATAGCACAATTAATAAAAGTCCGATAATACTCACAATTTCAAAGGGCTTTCTCCAGCTTGAAGAAGTGGCTACCAAAGAGGCCATTATAGATCCAGCAATTCCCCCAAAGCCTTGAGACATTCCCCAAAGGCTTAACAGCATGCCTCGGAATTTATGAGGAATATAATCCGTTAGAACGCTGAAGCCTATTGAGGCTATGCAGCCAAGGCCAATACCAGTGAAAATCTGAAAAATCAAAAGTTGTACATATGTATTACTTCTGGCGGTTAAAAATACAGAGACAGACCAAAATATTGTGCCGATTATTATAAGGTTTTTACGGTTAAATTTCCCTGCGAGATAACCCCAGTATATTGACGAAATTGATGTAACAAATATATTAATACCAGAAACAAACCCAAGAGCTGATATTTGAACATTCAAATCTTTTGCAATGGAAGAAAATAGCGGTGGGAATAGTCCTACAATTATATTATCAAAGGCAGCTAAGACTACAAAAACAGTTATAGTATACACTATTTTAATTTTATTGATATTCATGTGAATTCAACTCCTGAAGAAGATTAATAAACAGTTAAGAGGTAGTAAATAATGCAGGTTAGTATAGGAATAAATTATAACTTATAACTAAAAATATATCTATTAAAATTAAATTAAATTTTAAAATCTTAAAATAAATACATGGATTTTTAATATGATTTTAATCTTATGCGCTAATAATGTATGAAAAGACAGAAGATTATTTACAACTATAAACCACTTGTACGATTATCCACGAAAAGATGGCAACTAAAGAAAGTATGTATTAAAAGGAGAATATTATGTTTAAGAATATTTTAATTATTTCTTCAGATTTTACAGGTCATGGACATAAAAGTATAACTGAGTCACTATGTGAGTTTTTCTCTGAAGATAAGAATATTAATGTACATGTAGTAGATGGTTTTTCATTAGGTGGAAAAGCTCTGCTATCAGTGGGAAAGGCCTATGGGCCTATTACAAGGGTTTCTAAGGAATTGTGGAAATTTATTTGGGAAGCATCAGCAAGAAAGCCTGAGGTAGTAGATGAAATTATTGAATTTGTAATAAAGGATAATTTACTTGAGCTTTTAAGGAGAACAAAGCCTGATTTGATTTTATCTGTTCATCCAAATTTTAATGGATCAGTAATAAATGTTTTGAACAAATATAATATCAAGATTCCATTTATTACGCTAATTGCTGATTTAGTGAGCATTTATCCTCTTTGGGCTGATTCCAGAGTAGATTATATTATAAGTCCCACTGAGGAAGCAAAGAAAAAATGCATAGAGTATGGAGTTTCGGAATCAAAGATTAAAGTTTTGGGCTTTCCAGTACGTTCAAGATTTTTAAATAATGTTGAGTTTTATGAAGAGGAGACAAATTATAATTCTGAAGCTTCGCTAAAATGTCTTATTATGAGCGGTGGTGAAGGTGTAGGTAATATGAGTAAAATAGCTAAAATTTTGCTTGATAACTTTAACTGTACAGTAAAAATTGTTGCTGGGCGAAATATCACTCTAAGAAATAAATTGGAGAAATTTTTAGGCGAAAAATATGGAGATAGAGTTGAAGTCTACGGATTTACAAAAAATGTTCAGGATTTAATGCTAGCATCTGATATAGCATTTACAAGGGGAAGCCCAAATGTGATGATGGAAGTTATATCTTGTAATATTCCGCTTGTAATAACAGGGGCATTACCAGGACAAGAAAATGGAAATCCTGAATTTGCGCAGAAATACAATCTTGGAGTAGTGTGCGAAAAAGTTAGTGAGCTAAAAGAGGTAATGGAAAATCTTGTGGAAAATAATGCTGAAAGACTAAAAGAAATCAAGAATTCACAAAAGAATTTTATCAATTCAAACGTAGCTAAAGATATTGTGAATTTTATACTTAGTATAGATATAAGTGGAAGTAACGCAGCAATACCATCTAGAAAACCAAGATATATATTTTTGCATAAGAATAAAATTGGTAGTAAATTTTACACAGTAAATTTTAGGTGGTTGGTATCAAGAAATAAATAGGTAGAGGTAAAAAAGACATCTAATTACCCTTTAATTTTAAATTCATATTTTTCTATATTGTTTTTTGTACTTTTGACTATATTAACTATATCCATATACGCTTGCTGCGTTCCTTTTGTTACAATAGGTCTTCCAAAGTTTACCCAGTGAAGCCTTCTTGAGGTAAATCCACCTATATTCATAAGTAAATTAACAGTTGGCTTCGTATCTACAATTATAAGCCCATCAGCATTTCCATGCAAAATAGAGTACATATCTGTAATAGCATCAATAACTAAGTTTGGCGTACGCTGCCTAGATAAAGTATAGATCTGTGCATTGAACTCATCTTTTCCTATGTACACCAAGTGTCCAACTTGTTCTTTCTCAATTTTATCAAAGGTAGGAAGCTCAAGTATTTCCTCTTTACTTGGTGTTTTATCCATTGGTAATTTATTGATATGTATATTAGCTGCTACTGCTGTAGAATGGGCGCCTCCAACATCATGATATACAACCATCATATTATTTCACTCACCTTTTCAATATAGTATAAGCATCTTAAGAAGGAATAAAGAATTGTTTCAAATTAATAAAAGGCCCTGTTTTAAATCAGTGTTAATTTTTACACTGATTTAAAACATACCCTCCTTTAAAATATAATAATATAGAGTACTAGATTGCTCTTCCAGGAATTATTGCGTCTAAAATCCCAATAACTAAAGCGGCTAACACTGCGCCAATTATAGATACCCTCATATAGGGAACCAAAAATTGAGTCACATATATTATCACTGCGGTGATTACAAATCCAGTTACTCCTTTTCCAAAAGGCGCTGCATCAACTCCTATAATTAATTCTACTAAATAATCTAATACAATTATTACCACTGCAGCTAATAAAAATGCCCATAATCCATTTATTGTAAAACCCGGTGTTAGAAATGATGTTATTGCCAAAATAACAGCCACATAGATGAATCTTAAAATCCAATGTAGAATACCCTTATCGTGAGTATTTTTACTTTTTTCAAAATCTTTATCATCTGCCATTAAGCATCCCTCCATTATAAAAATAATAACTCTTATAACATACATAATTTTCTCAGATTATAAATAAATTATTCATGTTAAATAATTCAATTTTTTTATAAAAATTCTACAATTAGTGCTGTAGGCTATGTTTTAAAAAGGGGGATATTATCTTTGAAGCTTGAAATCCACCAAAGTCTTTATCAATATCCTTTTAAAGCTCAGTCTTTTTCTTAGATGTATATGTGCATAAAGTAAAAAATACACAAAACAGTTGTACAATGCAACTGTTTTGTGATACAATTATTTTGAGGTGATTAAATGGATAAAAAAGACAGTAACTATTTAAGAGAACTACTTAGGATATTGGTTAGAAATTTAGGAGTTTTAGAAAAGTCAGATGCAGGCTGCTGCGGAGTTACAATTTCACAATGCCATGCCATTGTTGAAATTGGAAGAGCTGGAGAAATCTCCTTAAATGAACTTGCAGAATTATTGACACTTGATAAAAGCACAATGAGTAGAACTATAAACAAGCTCGTAGAAGACAATATTGTGATTAGAGAAGCTCATGCAATGGATAGGCGTTATATAACTATAAAACTTACAGAGCAAGGAATAAATATATTTAAAACTATAGAAGGGAACATGGCGAAATATTACAATAGTGTTTTTATGTCTATACCAGAGGGAAAAAGAGAACAAACACTTGATAGTTTAAAGCTGCTTGTTGAAGCAGTTCACAAAAATAATTGTTGTTAAGGAGGAATTGTTATGAAAGATAACATAAAGGGTGAAGTCAAAGAATATTACGGTAAGATAGCTAAGCAAGTAATTAATCAATCTAAAGAAGATTGTGGATGTGGAAGTTCTTGCTGCGGATCTAAAACAGGCAATTCATATTTATATACAAAAGATTTTATTGAGGGATTACCAGATGAAGCCATAAATGCATCTCTAGGATGTGCCAATCCAGTTGTATTAGCAAATCCTAAAAAAGGCGAAGTTATATTAGATTTAGGCAGCGGAGGTGGAATAGATGTATTTATTTCATCTAAATATGTAGGAGAAGAGGGAAAAGTATATGGACTTGATATGACGGATGAAATGCTGGATTTAGCAAACAAAAATAAAGAAAAAATGGGAACTAAAAATGTGGAGTTTATAAAAGGGTATATTGAGGATATTCCATTGAATGATGAAACAATAGATGTCATTACTTCAAACTGTGTGATAAATCTTTGCGAAAGTAAAGAAAAGGCTCTATCAGAAGCTTACAGAGTTTTGAAAAAAGGCGGAAGGTTAGCTATATCAGATATTGTTATGCTTAAAGATATACCTGAAAGTATAAAAGAAAGTGTTGAAATGTGGGTAGGATGCATAGCTGGTGCATTACCAATTAAAGAGTATGAAGAAACATTAAAAAAGGTAGGGTTTACTGATATAGAAATCACACCAGTAAATATATATACAAAAGACTTTATAGAGGAGATAGCTAAACAAAAAAATTCCAGTGAGGCATATAGTAAAGTTGATTCAGGACTTATTGATGAAGCATTTGCAGGTGCCAATGTTAAAGCCTTTAAATATTAGAAAGGAGTGTATTAATAATGAATTATAGTATTAGAGAAATGAAAGAAGAAGATTGGGAGGCTGTTTCAAAAATATATCTTGAAGGTATTGATACCCAAAGAGCTACCTTTCAAACAGAAATTCCAAGTTTTGATGAGTGGGATAAAGGACATATGAAAATTTGCAGATTGGTTGCATACAGTGAGAATAGAATATTGGGCTGGGCCGCGTTAAGTCCTACTTCCAGCAGGTGTGTTTACAGAGGTGTTGCTGAAGTAAGTATATATATTGGAAAAGAATATAGAAACCTTGGCGTAGGGACAATGCTTTTAGAACATTTAATAAAACTTTCAGAAGAGAATGAAATTTGGACTCTGCAATCTGGAATCATAAGAGAGAATGATGGAAGTATTGCTTTGCATAAAAAATGCGGATTTAGAGAAATTGGCATAAGAGAAAAGGTTGGAAAGATGTCAAATGGTATATGGCATGATGTGGTTTTAATGGAGCGAAGAAGTAAGGTGGTAGGCATATTTTTATAAATAATAAATATAATATTGTATGTTTAATTATTTAGGAGGAAATATGGCAGGAGGAATATCAAAACACATTAAATACGCTGTTGATTTACCATATCCTGAACCAATGATAGACATGCAAAACATACATTATGCTAATATTATTTTAAAGGACTACGCTGGAGCAGTTAGTGAATTTACTGCCATAAGTTTGTATATTTATCAGCATTTTGTTAGTGAAGGACAATATAATGCTTATGCTGAGCTTATCAGTGGCATTTCTGTGGTGGAGATGAAGCATTTAGAGCTTTTGGCAGAAACGATTAAATTAGAGGGGGTTAAACCAATATATATGGATAATGCTTGCCCTCCTGGCAGACTTTGGAGTCCCATATATGTTAACTATTCCGCTAACATACGAGAAATGCTTCTGGAAGATATTAAATCCGAGCAGAAGGCCATAGAAAATTACAGATATCATTTAACTATAATAAAAGATGAACATATCAGAAAATTGATTGAAAGAATAATTCTTGATGAAGAGCTTCATCTTAAGCTATTTGCTCAGGAGTATGAAAAATATAGAAATTTATATTAGTAGAAAAAATATTACTTGCATTTTATAAAAAAATTGCAAGTTTTTTAAGGATGTTATATGATTATAATTGAATATGTTCATATGAGGTGATAAAAAGTGGATTTACTACAAGTGATGAAAGCATTGTCTGACGAAACACGCATGAGGATATTAAACATTCTTAAGGATGAAGAATTATGTGTTTGTGAGATAGAAACCGTATTGGATATTAGTCAATCTAATGCTTCAAGGCACTTAACTAAGCTTACTAATGCTAAGATTGTTGACTACTACAAGATAAATAAGTATGTATACTACAAAATGAATGAGGAAACTGTAAATAAATTTTCCTTCATAGATGATATTGTAAGGGAACATGCTTCTAAATTAAGCAAATGCAAAGAAGATCTAGAAAAACTAAAAAAATATAAGGAAAGCGGACTTACTTGTGATGACTTAAAAGAAGGGGAAATATGCTTTAATAAATTGGGAGGTGAGGAATGTGAAAAATAGTACATCTAGATTATCTTGGCTTGATCGGTATTTAACTCTATGGATATTTATAGCTATGGCCATAGGCATATTTTTAGGTTGGTCTATTCCTAGTCTTGCTGAGGGATTATCAAGTTTGTCCGTTGGTACAACCTCTATTCCTATAGCAATAGGACTCATAGTGATGTTATATCCTCCTCTTGCTAAGGTTAATTATGAAGAGCTTGGCAAAGTTTTAAAAAATCCTAAAGTTTTAGGGTTATCTTTACTTCAGAACTGGATAATTGGACCGGTTTTAATGTTCATATTGGCGGTGATTTTTTTAAAGTCCTATCCAGCTTTTATGACTGGACTTATATTGATAGGGCTTGCAAGATGCATAGCTATGGTTATCGTTTGGAATAGCCTAGCAGACGGAGACACAGAATATGCAGCAGCATTGGTAGCTTTTAATTCAATTTTTCAAATAGTATTCTATTCAATATATTGCTATATATTTATAACTGCTTTGCCAAAATTATTTGGGCTTACTGGATATGCAGTGAATATTTCTATGGCTAAAGTAGCAGAATCAGTAGCTATATATCTTGGTATACCTTTTGCGGCCGGGCTTCTTACTAGAGTCATATTAGAGCCTAAAATGGGCACAGAATGGTATCAGAAAAAGTTTGTTCCTAAGATAAGTCCAATAGCCTTAATTGCTTTGCTTTTTACAATTATAATTATGTTTACCTACAAGGGAAAATATATAGTAGAATTGCCCTTGGATGTATTACGTATAGCAATTCCACTTTTAGTGTACTTCATAATAATGTTTTCTATCTCATTTTTTATAAGCTATAAAGCTGGAATTGATTATAAGAAGACCACAACCCTATCCTTTACTGCTGCAAGCAATAACTTTGAACTTGCTATAGCAGTTGCCGTTGCTGTATTTGGAATAGAATCAAAAGAAGCCTTTACAGCAGTTATAGGACCATTAGTTGAAGTCCCTGTAATGATAGGGCTTGTAAATGTAGCATTATACTGGAGAAAAAAATTTAATTTCAATGGAGGAATGTAATTATGAAACCGAAGGTAGCATTCATATGTGTACACAATTCTTGCAGGTCTCAAATGGCTGAAGCATTAGGAAATTCATTTGCCAAGGAGGTCTTTGATTCTTACTCAGCGGGAACAGAACTTCGAGATAGTATTAATCAAGATGCAGTAAGAATTATAAAAAAGCTATATGATATTGATATGGATGAAAAGTATAGATCAAAGCTAATAGATGATCTTCCTGAAATAGATATTGTAGTAAAAATGGGTTGTAATGTAGTATGTCCTTTTCTGCCAGCAAAGTATACAGAAGATTGGGGCTTAGAAGATCCAACAGGAAAGAGTGACGAGGAATTTATAAAGACAGCGAAGACCATTGAAGAAAAGATTAAAGATTTAGCTAGAAGAATTGAAAATAATGAATTTGAATTATGAGGAGTAATATAAATGAGCAAATTAGAAATTTTTGATCCAGCTATGTGCTGCTCCACAGGAGTTTGCGGACCAAGTATAAACAAGGAACTTTTAAGAGTTGCAACAGCTATTAATAATATGACTAAAAAAGAAGTTAGTATTACAAGGTATAATCTTTCTAGTAATCCTCAAGCATTTATAGATAACAAAAAAGTTAATGAATATTTAAATGAACAAGGTGCCGAGGTACTTCCGATAACCCTTGTGGATGGCGAAGTAATAAAAATTAAGGAATATCCAACTAATGATGAATTTGCATTGTGGTCAGGACTGACAAAAGAAGAAGTGGCCAGTGTAAAAATAAAAAAGGCCAATAAGCGTTGTGGCTGTAATGGAAACGGATGCTGCTAACTAAAGCCAAAAAGGAAGGAATTCTATGTATAAATTATTTAATCCTAGATATATACAAATGACAAAATATATATTCTTTACAGGAAAAGGCGGAGTTGGAAAAACATCCACAGCTTGCGCAACAGCGGTTAAACTAGCTGATGAGGGCAAAAAAGTACTTTTGATAAGTACAGATCCTGCTTCTAATCTTCAGGATGTGTTCGGTGTGGAACTTGATAATAAGGGAACAGTTATAAAAGATGTACCTAACCTTGTAGTGGTGAATCTTAATCCTGAAGAAGCAGCAAGAGAATATAGGGAAGGCGTTTTAGCGCCATATATAGGTAAGCTTCCGAGTTCAGTAATAGAAAATATGGAAGAGCAGCTTTCAGGGTCTTGTACTGTTGAAATAGCTGCATTTAATGAATTTTCAACCTTCATAACAGATGAGTCAATCAAGAAGGAATATGACAATATTATATTTGATACTGCACCAACGGGACATACTTTAAGAATGCTACAGCTCCCATCGGCTTGGAGCGATTTTATTAGTGAAAGTACTCACGGAGCTTCTTGTTTAGGACAATTATCTGGCTTAGAAGATAAAAAAGAAATGTATAAAAATGCTGTTGAAGCTCTATCAAATGATAAATTGACAACATTAATTTTAGTTTCAAGACCAGAGTACTCTCCTTTAAAAGAGGCAGAAAGAGCTTCCATTGAGCTGCAAGCTATAGGAGTTAAAAATCAAGTAATGGTTATTAACGGAGTATTGGAGGAAAATGTTGCAGATGATGAGATATCTAAAGGTTTATACCATAAACAATCAATAGCTCTTAAAGATATTCCAGAGAATTTAAAAAGCATTGAAACCTATGAAATTCCATTAAGATCATATAATGTTACTGGAATAGATAATGTCAGAATGATGCTGAATCAAGATAAGTCAGAGTATGAAGAAGTTAAACTTGATATGCAAAACTTAAAACGAATAAAAGAGCTTATAGATGATTTATATTCAAGTGATAAGAAAGTGATTTTTACCATGGGTAAAGGAGGAGTAGGAAAGACAACCTTAGCTGCGACTATAGCTATGGGTCTTTCAGAAAAAGGAAGGAAAGTTCACTTAGCTACCACTGATCCAGCGGCTCACTTAAAATTTGTTATTAATGAAACGAAGAATATCACTTTAAGCACAATAGATGAAAAGAAAGAACTTGAAAATTATAAAGAAGAAGTTTTAGAAAAAGCAAGAGAAACTATGGGTGAAGAGGATGTTGCATATATAGAAGAAGACCTAAGGTCACCTTGTACTCAGGAGATTGCAGTATTTAGGGCTTTTGCAGAAATAGTTGAGAGAGCGGAAAATGAGGTAGTAGTTATAGACACAGCACCAACAGGACATACTTTGTTACTTTTATCTTCTACTCAAAGCTATAATAAGGAGCTTCAAAGATCAGAAGGAGACGTGCCAGAAGCTGTATTAAAGCTTCTGCCAAGATTAAGAAATGAAAAAGAAACGGAAGTAGTAATAGTCACTCTTCCAGAAGCAACCCCTGTTTATGAAGCTATGAGATTGCAGGAGGACTTAAAAAGAGCAAAGATTAATAGCAAATGGTGGGTAATCAACTCAAGTTTATATGTTACTAATACACGAAGTAAATTTCTAAAAGCAAAGTCTAAAAGTGAGATACAGTGGATAAATAAAGTAAATGAAATCTCTTTAGGTAATTTCGCTGTAATTGCTTGGACCAATAAAGAACTTAGGGGAGAGAATTTGAAAGGTCTGATAAAATAAATGTTAGCATAAGCTACTCATATAAGTATTAGAAGCCAAATATATAATAGAAGAAACACCTCCTATATAACTAATTATAAATAAATATAATTGACAGTTATATGATTTATAAGTATAATATAATTATTAGTTATAATAATTTATAAAAAAATTATATTATGGAGGTGTCTATTATGTCATCATTATCACTTCAGGAAATCAAAGAAAACATATCATTAGCAAGAAAACAAGCAGGTATAACACAAGAACAGATGTCTAAATTGCTGAATATTACTCAACCAGCATATTCCTATTATGAAAAGGGTGAAAAACCAATCCCACTTAATAAAATACAAAAAATCTGTGAGATATTATCTATTCCAATGAGCTCATTAATTGGAGATATGAGCGAGAATATTGATAGCCAGGAGATATTAGTAAAAATTAATGGTAATTTAAGCCGAATTGCAGATACACTAGATAAATTATATGAGTTTGCAATCAGTAAATAATAACTTGAAATCTAACAAATTTATAATACTTGAATCAATAAAGAGATTATTTGTAATTAAACTATTAATACTAAATTTTCCTTCATAAAAACATATGACAATTTTGCCCTTAATATGATATAATTAGCTAAAAAATAATCTTATTGAATATTAATTTGTACATGCAGTCAGTTAAAATTAAGTATAAGCATACACATGGAGGAAATTATGCATATAAGGAAGAAATTGCCCATAACCATGATTACACTAATTTCAATACCGCTGCTAATATTATGTTATGTGATTTATCATTATACATATTTATCTGTTACTAAAAATAGCAGAGAACATATTGTACAAGTAACTTCCGTAGAGGGAAATGCCTTAAGTACCTTTATTAATTATCAAATCAAAGAAGTAGAGCTCTCATCAAGGAGAGAAAGTGTTATAGCACTGCTGAAAAATTCTGAAAAATCAGATCATTCTGAGCAGTTAATTAGTACGCCTGAAGCTTTAGAAGTAGACAAAATATTGGCTTCAAGAGTGGAAGAACTTAAAGATGTTCAACATTCTTTTGTCTGTGATTTAAAAGGAAATATTATTGCAGACAGTGATTCGGCAGGAATGATGATTAATATAACAGATAGAGATTACTTTCAAGAAGCAATAAAGGGAAAAATCGTAATAAGTGATGAGATAAAATCAAAGCTAAGTAATAAAAATATAATTGTGTTTGCAAGCCCGGTAATGGATGAAAAGGGAAATACAATAGGACTATATTGCAATTCAATACTAATTTCGGCCTTTGATAAATTTATAGAAAATATTAAAATAGGTAATACAGGATATGCTTATTTAGTAGATGACGATGGAATTATGATAGCGCATCCTGATAAATCTAAGCTGGGAAAAGCTGTTGAAAATTCAGTTTTAAAAAAAGTAGTTGCTTCAAAATCTAATTTAAGCCAGACAGATACAAGATTTGATACATATATGTATTACGGAAATCAAAAATATTTTGCATATACTGTAATTCCAAAAATAAACTGGATTTTGGCGGTTGCACAAAATGTAAATGAAATAAATGCTCCAGCGAAATTGGAATTATACTTTATAATAGGGATAACCTTTTTAATGCTTGTTATAGCCTCCATAATCAGCATTCTTGCATCAAAATCTATAATTAAACCTATTAATAGCCTTATAGCTGTAATGAATAAGGCGGAAAATGGTGATTTGTCTGTAACATGTGATTACAATTCAAACAATGAGTTAGGCAAGCTGTCAAATAATTTTAACAGCATGATAAAAAAGCTCAGCGGCAGTTATGAGGAATTATCTGCGGTATACGAGGAACTGTCTGCAACAGAAGAGGAATTGCGTTCTCAATATGAAGAGCTTCTAGAAAATCAGATGGCGTTAGCTACCAGCGAAGACAGGTTTAAACAGGCTCTGGATGGAATAAATGATGTGATATGGGAATGGGATATAATAACAAATACTTTTTTCGCTTCTGACAAATGGGAAGAGTTAACAGGGTACAGCAATAAGAATGTGGATCTGGAGAAGTTTTTAAAAATTGTTGTTCAAAACGATGAATTGGAAAGAATTATAAATGACTACAAAGCGTCTATTGTTTCCTCACAATCTTATAGACAGGAATTTCAAATTAACACTAAAAACAATGAGAAAAAGTGGATTTTAAACAGGGCTAGAATAATCAGGGACGGGAAGGGAAAGCCAATAAAACTCACAGGCTTTATATCTGATGAAACAAAAATTAAGGAAGCTAATGATAAGATAGTGGAGCTAGCTTATTTTGATCCATTAACAGGAATTCCAAATAGAACTACACTTATGAGTAAGCTGGATGAAATAATAAATGAATGCGTAGAAAACAGTGAATTAGGTGCAGTGCTATTTATAGATCTGGATGATTTTAAAAAAATTAATGATTCCTTAGGACATGATATAGGAGATAAACTTTTAAAAACAATATGCACTAAAGCAAAAACTTTACTGAATAAAAATCAGCTTCTCTGCAGATTTGGAGGAGATGAATTTTTAATATTGATGCATCATGTGCGAGGAAGAGAAGAGATAATAGATTTATCGCAAAAATTAATAAATATATTCAAAAACTACTTTGTCATAGGGAATAGGCAAGTTTATATAACCTGCAGCATAGGAATTTGCATATTTCCTATAGACGGCAAAGATAAAACCATCATTTTGAAAAATGCAGATACAGCTATGTACAAAGCTAAGGAAAAAGGTAAAAATACTTTCGAGTTTTACAGTGAAGATATGTCAAATAAAATATTAAAAGATATGGTAATTGAAAAGGCTATGAGAAGCGGAATAGAAAATAATGATTTTTATCTTCAATATCAGCCGCAGGTTAATATTGAAAGTGGTAAAATAATAGGGGTGGAAGCTCTTATTAGATTGAAAAGTGATGAATTAGGTTTTGTATCCCCAGGAGAATTTATACCTTTGGCAGAGAAAAACGGACTTATTATACCAATAGGAGACTGGGTTATGGAAACTGCAATTGCCAAGAAATTAGAATGGTTTAATGAGGGATATGGAGAAGTGCGTATGTCTATAAATGTTTCTTCCTTGCAGATTCATCAGTTTGACTTTCTTGAAAAGGTCAAAAGATTGGTTAAAAAGTATGAAATTAATCCGCACTTTTTGGAGCTAGAAATAACTGAAAGTGTATTGATGGAATCCTTAGATAAAAATGTAGCGATTCTTCAGGAGCTGCGAGATATGGGAATAAGAACTGCACTTGATGATTTTGGCACAGGCTACTCTTCTTTAAATTACTTAAGGACTATACCAATAGATACATTGAAGATTGACAAATCCTTTATAGACGATATCTGTGTGAATAGCAAACAAGGAGCCATAGTGGATGGAATCATAGAGATGGCACATAAATTAGGAATGAATGTTGTGGCAGAAGGTATTGAAACAGTAGATCAGTTAAAAGTGATGAAAGAGAAAAAATGTGATATAGTACAAGGGTATGTTTACAGTAAGCCTCTTTCCAGCACTGATTTGGAAAATTTATTAACAAAGGATTAGGGGGAAGGACAATGAAAAAACCAGAGCTTTTAGCTCCGGCGGGTAATTTAGAGAAACTTAAGGCTGCTATAGAATTTGGTGCTGATGCAGTGTACCTTGGCGGAAGCAGGCTTAATTTAAGAGCCTTTGCAGATAATTTTACAACTGAGCAATTAAGAGAGGGAATTGAATTTGCACATTCAAGAGGCAAAAAGGTTTATGTTACAGTCAATATATTTCCTCATAATGAAGAGCTGATAGGATTAGAAGAATATCTTAAAGAGCTTAGCGATATAGGAGCCGATGCAATAATAGTATCTGATGCAGGAATAATAATGACTGCAAAGGAAGCAGTGCCAGAGCTTGAAATACATTTGAGCACTCAGGCAAACTGCACAAATTATAAAGCGGCATTATTTTGGCATAGGCTAGGAGTAAAAAGAGTGGTAATGGCAAGAGAACTGAGCTTTAGGGAATACCGGGAGCTAAGGAAGAGGCTCCCAGAAAGCTGCGAGATAGAAGCTTTTGTTCATGGAGCAATGTGCATGGCCTACTCGGGAAAATGCTTGTTATCAAATTTTTTAATGGGCAGAGACGCTAACAGAGGTAAATGTGCACAGATTTGCAGATACAAATTTCATCTGGCGGAGGAGAGAGCTCCAGGAGAATATCATGATATCACAAAGGACACTGATGGAACTTTTTTAATGAATTCCAAGGATTTATGCATGATAGAACATATTCCAGAGCTTATGAATTCAAGAATAGACTCCTTTAAGATCGAAGGACGAATAAAAAGTCCCTTCTATGTGGCATCAGTAGTAAAGGCTTATAGGCAGGCTATGGACAGCTATGCAGAAAATCCTGAAGATTATAGCTTTAATCCTAAATGGATGGATTATCTTCAGAAGTCAAATCATCGGCCTTATACCACAGGCTTTTACTTTAATGAGAATGTAAAGCAGCATTATGGAAGCTCTGCATACATACGAAACTATGATATTGTGGGAATTGTAAGAGCTTATGACAGTGTGTCTCATATTGCTACAATAGAGCAGAAAAATAAAGTCTATAATGAGGATCATGTTGAGGTTCTGTCGCCTCAGGGAGAGGATAAAATTATAAAACTACTTAATATGAGAAATAAAGCGGGCAAGCCTATAGAGTCTGCACCTTCTGCACAGATGATATTTACTGTGCAGTGTGATGAAGAACTCGAGCCTGGAGACATGCTAATTAAAGCTATACAGTAATTTAAAGGTATTAATCTGCTAATTGGTGGATTAGTACCTTTTTATATATGAGGAATATAATTAGGTTGATTATGGTTAAAAAGTATTATAATTATTAGCAAAATATGTCAAAATGTTAAATGTTTAATTTACAAGGGCAAAACCTTTAATATATGCATTGAATGAAATTAGATTACAAAGTAACATATATATGTAACCGTTTAAAGGGATAAGCAAACGGAATTGACACAGTTAGATACTAAGATTTCCACTTATAAATTACATTCAAATCAATTAATACAAATTTCTAATATTTACTTTCCAGCAAGATTTATTCATCGGCATATCAATTAACCTGCAGATAAATATTTTTATACTATATGATTCCTTTCATCACAGCTTTATTCTAGTACCATAAAAAACATAAAATTTTACTAGCTTCTTCAAATGATTTTAAAGAAAATATTTCTAAGAAAAAGAGGTGAGATTGATATTCAAGTAGTGTGTAGGTAAGTACTGATAAATAAAATTATTTTAGGAGGTAAATTATGTTTAAATTAAACAAGAAAATTTCTACATTGTTTATTGCGGCTTCAATAGGTTTTACTAGCTTGTTTACAGTAACTGCAAATGCTGCTACAGATTATTGGCAAAATTGGACTGATGGCGGAGGAACAGTGAATGCTACTAATGGATCTGGCGGCAATTACAGTGTTTCATGGTCAAATTGCGGAAACTTTGTTGTTGGTAAAGGCTGGAATGCTGGATCACCATCTAGAGTGGTAAACTATAATGCAGGTGCTTTTTCACCATCTGGTAATGGATATTTGTCACTTTATGGTTGGACAAGAAATTCACTTATAGAATATTACGTTGTTGATAACTGGGGCACTTATAGACCTACTGGAACCTATAAGGGTACTGTCACCAGCGATGGTGGAACATATGATATATATACGGCTACACGAACTAATGCACCGTCTATCGATGGTACTGCAACTTTTACTCAATTCTGGAGTGTACGACAGGCTAAGAGATCCATTGGCTCAAACAATGCCATCACTTTTAGTAACCATGTTAACGCATGGAAGAGTAACGGAATGAATCCAGGCAGCAGTTGGGTTTATCAAATATTGGCAACGGAAGGATATCAAAGCAGCGGATATTCTAATGTGACAGTTTGGTAGAAGAACACTTTAAAGTAATAGATCATTTAAAAGTCAGCTGATTAAAAAATGCTTACCTACATACTACTTAAATATTACATTTTGAAAAAACTGTCTCAAGTAATATTGAGTTTTAAGGTATTTTCTATAGTATAGCTGGACTAGGGGTATCAAGTATACAATTTTTTAGATAGGTTTAAGGAGATAAGGAAATGAGAAAATTATTAATTTTTCTTATAACGGCTTTAATGGTCACAGTAAGTGCTTGCTCCAAAGATAAACAGGATAACTTCATGCTAATTAAAGGCGGGAGGTTTGTAAATACAAAGTCTAACTATTATGGAAAAGGCATAACAATATCCAGCTTTTATATGGACAAATACGAAATAACTCAAAAAGAATGGATTGAGGTAATGAGAAGTAATCCCTCACAATTCAAAGGAGATAATTTACCAGTTGAAATGGTGAGTTGGTATGACTGTATTGAGTATTGCAATTCAAGAAGTAAAAAAGAAGGGTTGGAGCAGTATTATAATGTGGATAAGAATAAAAAAGACCCTAACAATAAAAGTGATAACGATAATTTAAAATGGACAGTAAATATAAATGAGGGAGCTAACGGTTACAGATTGCCTACAGAAGCAGAATGGGAATACGCAGCAAGTGGTGGGCAGATTAGCAGAAATTACACATATAGCGGAAGCAGTAATTCAGATGAAGTAGCATGGTATTGGAAAAATGCTGGAGATAAATATTTATCAGAAATATGGAATTGGGCTGCCATAGAAAAAAATAATAATAAAACTAAATCTGTTGGCGTTAAAAAAAGCAATGAGCTGGGACTTTACGATATGTCTGGTAACGTAAGAGAATGGTGCTGGAACTGGTATGGAGACCTTAATAGTAATAGTGGTTCTTTACGAGTTTGCAAGGGAGGGGGATGGATTGGTGACGTAAGCTGCTGCGAGATATCTTTTCGCGGAAAATTCGAAGCAAATGGCAAGGGCCCAGATCAAGGCTTTCGTGTATGCCGAAGTAAGTAATTCTAGAGTATTAAAATTAAATAAAATGGAGGGGAATAAAGTGAAAGGTAGAATTAAAAAAATATCTCTAAGTTTAGCAATGTGCTTCATAGTGGCTGCAATATTTTTAATAGCGCCTATATCAAGCAATGCGGCAACTAATAGTGCTGCAATAAATCTGGCTTCTAAGCAGCAGGTTATAAGAGGTTTTGGTGCGGCCAGTGTATGGTGTGGAGCTCTTAGTGATTCTTATATGGATACTCTATATAGCAATATAGGACTTAGTATTTTAAGAGTGCGTATTGCGCCTAATGAAAATTGGAATAAAGGAGACTACAGTGCTTGGGCCGATGAACTTTCTAATGCAAAAAAGGCAGCTGCCAGAGGAGCTATTGTTTTTGCAACTCCATGGACACCGCCAGCTTCTATGAAAACTAATAATTCAACTATAGGAGGCTCCTTGAAGACCACTTCCTATGCTGATTATGCAGCATATTTGAAGACCTTTGCTAATTATTTTGCTAATAATGGAGTAAAGCTATATGCCATATCTCTTCAAAACGAACCGGATTGGGATCCTAATTACGAAGGCTGCCAATGGACAGCAGATCAGTTTAAAGATTTTATAAAAGCAAATGGGGCTACAATTGCCAGTGTTACTAAAATTATAATGCCTGAATCCTTAAACTTTAATCAAGCTATGTCAGATCCAACTCTAAATGATGCTACAGCTGCTTCTTATGTGTCTATTATTGGTGGACATTTATATGGAGCTACAATTAAGGATTATCCATTGGCACGCAGCAAAGGAAAAGAATTATGGATGACAGAACATCTTCTAAATGATCAAAGTGTAAGTGCATGCATAACCACTGCTAAAGAGATTAATGATTGTATGACAGTGGGCAATATGAATGCATACTGCTGGTGGTGGGTAATCAGTGATTCTAATGGACTTTATAATAAAGCTGGAGTACTTCAAAAACGACCCTACGTGCTTGGTCAATTTTCTAAATTCATTGGTAATGGATATTATAGAGTTGATGCTGCCAGCAATCCTCAAACAAATGTGTACATGTCTGCATATACAGGGAGTAATAAGGTAGTCATCGTGGCTATAAATCAAGGAAACACCAATGTAAATCAAAATTTCAACATACAAAATGGTAATGTTTCAAGCGTGTCATCCTGGGTTACTTCAGCATCATTAAATATGGCTAAATCAAGCTCTGATATAATGGTATCTAATGGAAGTTTCACAGCTTCACTTCCTGCACAAAGCGTAACAACCTTTGTAGGAAATTTAAATTAGGCTATGTTTTAAAAGAATGTTGATAAAGGCATTTTTCGTAAATGAACTCTAAGGGCTGCTTTGTTATAATTGACTACCAATTTTAATGCGCCCTCCATGGCGCTAAAATTGCTTTGCCCGTCCTGGGCAAAATTAAGCCGATTATAAGTTGCAATCCCTAAGAGTTCCTAGAACTCAAACGATAATATCAACATTTTAAAACATAGCCTTCCGAACTGAAGGAAGTTTTAAATCAGTGTAAAAATCAACACTGATTTAAAACAGAACCTTAAATTAAAATAGAAATTTCAAAAATAAAAATGCATCTTCATTCTGGGGGTGCATTTTTTGTGAATAAATTTTCAGTAAGCTGATTGCAAAAAAATAATGGTGGCAGCATAATTAAAATAATAGTCTATGATTTAAAAGGGTGTGATGATTTGAGGCAAATAAATAATTTTATAAGAGGGAAAAGTTTAAGATGGAAATTAATATTTAGATTTTTTATTATATTGATGTTTCTTCTTATCATAATGGAAGTATTTCAATATGAAACATTAAAAAAATATTTATATCAAAGCAAAGAACAAATATTAGATGCAAGATTTCATAATATGGATATAAAAACATTGAGTAACATAAAAACATCAAAAGATGTGCATGAAAATGCAAATAGACTTATTAATATGACTATAGATATTAATATGGGTGCAGCAATTATTGATGTAAACGGAAATGTTATAACAAGTAAGGTAGTTAAAAGCAATAACTCATATGATCTAGATGACTCCATAGATTTAGGTAGAAAGATTGATGAGCCTGTATCAAGTCCTTCTTTATCACAACAAGAATATAGGAATTTACTTAAGCAAATAGGTTCTTTGGAGGGCTATAGATTAGTTAAAGATAAAAGTGGAAACCTGCAAATAGTTGGGTTTAGAAAAATAGGTAATATTAATTCACCTGTAGGTATAATACAATTAAGCTTATCAGCAAAGCCTATACAAGATTTAGTAGATAGGCAAATATATATTTATGTAATTGCATCTGCCTTAATACTGATAATTGGAGCTATCATCGGAGCAAAGGTGTTTAAAGATGCTTTAAATCCTTTGTATAAAATGAAAAATACTGTGGAGCATATTGATGTGGAAAAATTAAATAAACGCTTACCAGTAGACAATGGGCAAATTGAAATAGATAGTTTATCTATAGCCTTCAATAATATGCTTGAAAGGATTCAAACTTCCTTTAATAAAGAACAAGCGATTAGGGAGCAGATGAGGCAATTTCTTTCAGATGCCTCTCATGAGTTAAGAACACCATTAACCTCCATACATGGATTTGTTGAGGTGCTTTTAAGGGGGGCAGCTAAAAATGAAAAACAACTGGATTTAGCACTTAATAGCATCTTGCTGGAAAGTGACAGGCTAACGAAATTAGTAAATGATCTACTGACTTTAAATAGATTAGATAGAAATACTGAAGAAGAAATGGATTTACAGGATTTAAGCAATATTGTTAATGAAATTTCACCGCAGCTTAAAATATTAGCTAAAGAAAGAAGTGTTAATCTTAATCTAAAAGAAAATATAAATGTAATTGTAAACCAAAATCATATTAAGCAAATAATTTTTAATTTGGTACAAAATGCTGTAAGGCACACAGATGAGAAAAAAGGAGAGATTACCATTAGCGTTGATAAGGTGTCAGTTTCCTCAGAAGATTATGCAGTAATTAAAGTTAAGGACAATGGAACAGGAATTTCAGAAGAAAATATCAATAAAATTTTTGATAGGTTTTTTATGAGTGAGACACATAGAGCCAGAACACAAGGAGGATACGGGTTAGGTTTGTCTATAGTAAAATCCATAGTAGATGCACATAATGGTAAAATTGAAGTTAATAGCGAATTGGGAAAAGGAACAACTTTTTCTGTTTATATAAAGTTAGTAAAATAAGAATGAACCTGCATATATTTGATTTTAACAGATTTATGTAGGTCATGGCGTTTTTAATCTTATTTTAATGTAGCAGTAATAATATATGTTTTATTACAGAAGGAATAATTATGAGTGCTGTATTAATAATATAATAAAAGGCTAGAAAATAATCAAATATGGAAAGAAAGATGAATAAAAATGAAGTTATTAGTTCTCTATGTAGTAATGGCATATGCAGTATTACCTAACTTATATTATAGAAAAATTTCAAAAAAAGTAATAAAAAACGTATCATCAAAAGAAAAAGTGATTGCACTTACCTTTGATGATGGACCGGATCCAAGGTATACTCTGGAGCTTCTCAAGATACTTAGACAGAACAATGTGAAATGTACTTTTTTTGTTCTTGCTGAGAATGCGGAAAAATACCCTGATATAATTAAACGTATTCGAGATGAGGGACATTATATCGGTCTTCATTCTTTAAAGCATAAGAACGCTATTTTTAGATTACCAAACAAGACACAAGAGGATTTTTTTAAATCTATAAATATTATGAATAGGCTAGGAATAAATATCAATTTTTTTAGACCTCCTTGGGGAATATTTAATCCAGTTACATTTCATTATGCTAAAGTAAACAATCTAAAAGTTGTACTTTGGTCAATACATGCTATGGATTGGAGCAGATGGGTCACCATAGATTTTATTAAAAATAAACTTATTAAAAATGTAAAATCTGGGGATATTATATTACTGCATGATGGAAGAGGAGCTAAAAATTCTCCTTTCAAGACGATAAATGCATTAAAGATTGTTTTGCCATGGCTAAAAAGAGATGGTTATAGATTTGTCATGATTGATGAAATATTAAATAAAGATGTTAAAGAATGTAGACATATATATTAATATAGATATAAGAATATTATCCGGTATTACTGCAAATAATATTAAAACAAGCTTCACCAAATAATATTAATCAATATGAAAGAGGTGTTAGTATGAGTGATAAATCTAAGGTTGTAAAAGTAAAAAAGAATCCCCAAGGGGATATAACTGATGTAATGCTGGAAAATGGCAGTGTATATTCAATAGATGAGGCCATAACCATGGCCAAGGATAATTTAATAGAGGGAGTAAATGTAGGGAAAGCCAAAAATGGCAGAGAGTATTTGAGAAGCAATCCTAATGGGGATGAAGGCGACAATCTGGATAATAAACCGGTTTTTTAGGTTTTAAAACATAGCCAAATAGGAAAGAGGATATATTTTACACGATATATCCTCTTCCTCTTCTATATTGGAATTGGAGCTTTACACGCAAATGGATATGGATAAGCATATTGAATAAGTATGTGCTTAATAATCCAAAGCTTCATATCAACATTCTCTTGAAACATTATATGTAAGTAAATATATTTTATGGCAATAAGTAATCGTATTCTTAAAATTACCAATTCATGATATAATTATATAAGATTTAGAATATTCTAAATCTTATATTTGTTATAGGGTGAAAAGGAGTTTTTAACATGGGTGAGGCTAAGGAATTAATTGAGAAAATAGTAGAAAATGTAGACAAGGTGATGATAGGAAAAAAGGCAGAAATTCTAAACGTTTTAAAAGGAATAATTGCGGGTGGACACGTACTCATTGAAGATGTGCCAGGAGTTGGCAAGACCACTATGATAAGAGCAATTTCTAAGACTTTAGACCTATCTTACAGCAGAATTCAATTCACTCCAGATCTGTTGCCTTCCGATATAATAGGGGTATCTATTTTCAATCAAAAAGAAATGGAATTTCAATTTAAGAAAGGCCCCATATTCGCAAATATTGTATTAGCAGATGAAATAAACAGGACATCCCCAAAAACTCAATCAGCACTTTTAGAAGTTATGGAAGAAAATCAAGTTTCTGAAGGAAATCATACTTTTAAATTAGAAAAACCGTTTTTTGTATTTGCAACTGAAAATCCTATAGAGTATGAGGGCACCTTTAATCTTCCAGAAGCTCAGCTGGATAGATTTATGATGAAATTATCCATAGGCTATCCAGATAAGCAATCAGAAAAAAGTGTACTTCAGATTTATAAAAACAGGGAACCTTTGAAAGAAATCTCACCAGTTGTTTCAGGAGAACAAATTTTATGGCTCCAGCAAAAATCCAGAGAGATAATGGTTAGTTCCGTGATTAATGAATATATAGTAGATATAGCTGATGCTACAAGAAGAAACAGTTCACTTGTAATGGGCATGAGCACTAGAGCGGTACTGTCATTGTTAAGAATCAGCCAGGCTGCTGCTCTCATTGCTGGAAGAACTCATGTAATACCAGAGGATATTAGAGAAAATGCAGTACTTGTGCTTTCTCATAGACTGATTCCTTCCTCAGAAGCTAGATCTCGGAATATAAGCAGTGAAAATATAATAAGTCAAATAATTAGAGATGTTAGATTTATGGGGTAGGGGTATATGTTAAAAATAAATATCTGGTATGTAACAGCCTTTATAGTTTCTTTAATTATGGTAATCGTAAATGGAGGAAACTTATATATAACAATATTTTACGCTATTTTAATTTTTTCTCTGTTAGAAATGGTAACGATATTCTTAAATAGCTGCTTTTTAAAGGCAGAGGTGAAAGATGTAAAAGAGAAATTTGTAGTTAGGGAAGTAATAGCCATGCCCATAAGCTTCACAAACAAAAGCATTTTGCCAATATTTTTTGTGAAACTTAATAATGGATTTGTAAAGGGAGCCAATGTTAAAGATGAAAATATGATAATAAGCATGAACCCCTATGAGACTAAAAAACTTGAATGCACCATGTCTTTTAATACAAGAGGAGTGTATAGCACTACTAACTTTGATTTAGAATTTACGGATGTAAGTGGAATGATAAGAATTATAAAAAGATGCCCTTACAAAAATAAAATATATATTTATCCCAAAATATATGAAATTAATGTATCAAAAATTAAAGGACTTAATATAATTAATAGTCCCATAATAATCAGCGGTAGGAAAATAGAAGACAGCTACTCCTTAAGAGATAATCGAAAGTATGTATATGGAGACAATATAAAAAGGATAAACTGGAAAGTAAGCGCAAAACATGGTGAATTATATGTTAAAAATAAGGATATAATCTGGAGACAAGAATTCAATTTAATGATAAATATGAACAAGGAAAACTATTTGAGAGACTCTTCCGGAGAATTAGAAGAAAAGCTTATAGATACCTGTGCTTCTATAATTTATGCCTTCCTAAAGAAAAAAGTAGTTTCAAATATTTTTATTAATGGAAAAGAGTCTGTTTCCATGCAGATAAAAGATGAAAAGTCCTTTGAGAAGCTAATGGGATTCTTCCTATCAAATAAAAGCCTTGGAGAAGCAAGCTTTTCTGAATTTATAAATAAAAAAACAGCTGAAAATCCACTTATGAAAAACATGACTATAATTACAGCTCATCTAAATCAAGAAATCACAAGTTATATAATAACCTTGATGGAAAAAAAGAGAGATATGACCATAATCTATACCGATTCAGAAAACCAAGAAATCATTAACAAATTAAGAAGGCTTAAAATAAATATCTCCAGTATTCATGATTCTATTACTAAAAAAGAGGTTTAGGGTGAAATTATCATGCAAAGGCTCACAGAAAAAATAGTTTATATTTTAATAAGTTTCGTAAATATTCTAATGTTTTTCCATATAATAAAAGTTTGCTACAATATAAAGGATTTTAATTATTTATATATTTTCACAGTGTATACATTAACCTGGTTTGCATGTTACTTATTTTGCAGGTTTATAAAAAATACCCACATCAGATTGATCGTAATACTATCAATATTAGCAGCCGCCGCCTTGTTTATGTTGTTAGATAGAAATGATGCTGCAAATCTAGTAAATGGAGACATAATATCTAATGTAGGGTACATAGATAATCAGCTTCAAAACTACGGATATGTTACCTTTAAAACCTTCATGTCTATTTTTACCTTGATAGAAATACTGATTACAATATGCTTATATTTCTTATATGATATTGGAATAAAAAATGCTGTACAGCTGCTATTATTATTTGAAGTAATAGCTTTATGGCAGCTTCAGTACTATAAAGAGATAGAAAAATGCCTATTTGGATTTTTAGGAATTTCTATTTTTACTTTTGCAGTAAATAATTTTCAAAGGAAAAAGGCTATATTTCACATAAATACAGCTGTATTTTTGGTTTGGACGATGCTTATAAGTATTTTTGTGGGCTTTATAGCTGTAAAGCTTCCTAAGATATATGCATCAAATTATGAAAATACAATTATTGACAGCATAAACAGCAATGGGAAAAGTATCGATTCTAAATCCAGTACATTTCTTGCTAGATATGGATTGGATTCTTCAGGCTATAGCAGCACAGAGAAAAAGCTAGGTGGACCGATCAAATTGAATGATTCTGTAGCGTTTGAAGTAAAAAGCAGTGCTCCATACTATCTTGTGGGAGATGTGAAAGATGAATACACAGGATACAGCTGGAGAAAGTCTCAAGTAAAATATGATAAAGGCAGCAGTATAGGTGATTATTATATAAATTCAGATGTTTTAAGAGGAATGCCTGATAATATCTTTGATGAGTCGAAAATTAAAACACTGACTATAATCCCGGAAGGATTAAACACTACCTCCTTATTTGTGCCTAAGTATCCTATAAAAATTATAGACAACCTACAAGATACTTTTCACAACGAAGAAGAGGGAACTTTTTTAAGTTCGAGAAATATGGTTAATGAATACACAGTTAGCTTTTATGATGTTAATTTGGTCAATCTCACCTGCGGAGCTTTGGTTTCCTATAATAGCGATAAGTATTCCAAGTATTTGAAGCTACCTAAAAGTGTATCTCAGAGGACTGAAGATTTGGTCTATGACATAGTTAAGAATTGCAGCACCAATGAGGAAAAAGTGAAAGCTATAAGAGATTATTTATCTGAAAATTATAAATATACCCTGAATGCTTCAGAGCTCCCCCAAGGTAAGGATTTTGTAGATTATTTCCTTTTTGATGATAAAAAAGGATATTGCGTCCATTTTGCCACAGCAATGACCATAATGTATAGAATCGCAGGCATACCTGCTAGATTTGTGGAAGGCTTTAAAATGCTTGATAATCCTAACAGCAGTGGAATGTATATGGTAAAAAATTCTCAGGCTCATGCCTGGACCGAGTATATGGTGAAACCAAATGTATGGGAAATCAGTGATGCAGCACCCACCGCAGAAGAAGAGGTGAAACCAACCACAACTGAAGAAAATACAAGTCCTGTTTCTTATCAGCCAAATCAGATTTCTAATTCTAATGAAGATAAAAATAATTCATCAGCAAATGAAAATAGTGAGCAAAATGCTGATTCAAGTACCAATATACAAAATTCAAACTATAGTATGAAGTTATATATAATTGCTGTGATAATCATACTTGCAGCAGTGATAATACTTATAGGGCTGATTCAAAGAAAAATGATAGATAATATTATTAAGGATAAATCTTCTATAAAGCTATATAAATACATTAAAAAGAGATTAAGAAGCTATAGAATCATAAAACCTTATAATATTACGGACAAAGAATTCATAGAAAAAATGCCAGCACAGCTATATATTATTTTGCAGCCTCTAATAGCAGCAGTTTATGATGAATTCTATGGAAAAATTATAAGTGAGAGCCTTGATAAAAGGCAGATTTACAACGAAATAGAAATTTATTTGAGGCAGGAGAGCAAAACTAAAAAAGAATATTTTTTAAAGAAACTATTTGCATTATAAAATGTAAAAGAAGCCAATCATAAGCAGTAGTATGGTTGGTTTCTTTTCTGTATGTGGCAGCAGAATTTAAAAGTCATTCTTTTTTTCAAGGTCTCAAGCTTTTTAAATAATCCTCTGTGCCTATAATTATTTTAGGATTTTTCTCCGGAGTCATCCATTTTAAAACTTCAACAAGCTCGGCTTCTGGAATACCTACGCATCCTGCAGTACCCCCGCCGCTGTAGGGAGCTATGTGAAAGAAAATTGCTGTTCCTTTTCCTATTATTTTATTAGATCCATAGTTAAAATCCAGCGCAGCTCCATACTTATATAAGGGTATGTGGTAAAGAGCTTCATATTTATCACTCCCAAATCTTTCTTCAGGATCTCCCTGATAAGTAACCCAAGTATTATATTCTTCTTCACTAGGTACTGAAGACCAATAATCGTTAGGATGAATTTGTCTATATTCCATGTTGGTTCCAGGATTAGGAGCAATTCCGAATTCAAATAAAAATCCAAATATGCCTTCTGGAGTAGTCATGTCTCCCTCATGCCTATCAGGGCTCATGCCGTTTTTTCCTACTACTCCATTGGTAGATAATATTAAATTCCACTGGTTATTATCATCTTTTTCATAAGATTCAAAGGTAATTTTCATATCTGTGATATTGGTACTTTTAACGATCATTGCTTGTCTAGTATTTTCAAGCGGCAATTTATCAATAAGGCTATTTTTATTTGTGAATCCATTTGTGGTTGATGTAAGCATATTTTTCCACCTTTCTAAAAAAATTCTTTCCTAGATATGTTGTTATATTAATTATACCTTTACCGCTGCTGCATTTAAATATCAATATATTTTTGTTTTTTGAAGGAAAATAGTAGGAATATGTAGAATATAATAAAATATATACATATTAGTAGAGGTGCATACATATGGAAATCTTCGCCAATGAGGATGATTTAATTAAAGAATGGGAAAGCTTCACTAAGGCTGTGAAAAAAAATCCCACAGTCAGAACCGTGACTATGGAAGCTTGGAAAAGATGCAGGGATTTAGGATTAAAACCAGAGAATATAAAGTTTAAAATTCTTTCTCCCGAAGAGCTTCAGAAAAAAATTGACGAGAATTCTCAATTGATAGAAATTGCTAAGCCTTATTTAAGTCATTTATCCTTAAGCCTCACGGGTATACCTCATTTAATCATTTTAACAGATAACTATGGATGGATTATAGATTGCGAAGGTACAATAGAAGAACTCGGGGGAAGAAATAGAGGACTTTGTCTTGGTGCAAGCTGGGCTGAAAAAGATGTTGGAAATAATGGAGCAGGCACAGCGCTAGTTATAGGAAAGCCCGTATTAATATATGGAATGGAGCATTTTAATAAAGTATGCGGACCCTTTACCTGTGTAGGTGTACCTATTATAGTTAATGGTAAAATTATTGGTAGCTTAGATGTAGCAGTACCTAATAAGTACGCACATCCTGCCAGACTTAATCTTACTATTGCTTGCGTTAACTCCATACAAACCACTATGGCAGACACTGTGTCTCATCCTTTTGGAATGTCTTCTGATGTTAGTTTATCAGCAGCTTCAGAACTCATTGCAACAGCAGTTCATGATCTCAAGAATCCATTGGCGGTAATAAGAGGACTAGGTCAATTAGGCAAGTTAACCTCAGACAAAAACAAAATTAATGCCTATTTTGATAAGGTAATAAAGCAGGCAGATGAATTAAACACTATGGTAGTAGAACTGTTAAGCATATTTAGGCCTCAGGAGATCCTTCCAATGAAGATAAACCCTATTGTTAAAGAAGTTATTGAAGAATTTCAGCCTGAATGCGAAGCTAAGGGGATAAGCTTAAAATTCATAGATGAATATGATAGATATGCTAATATATCAGAAATGCTTTTTAGGCGAGTTATCAGAAATCTAGTGGCAAATGCCTTCCAAGCCTCCTCAGAGAACGATTTTATTGAAGTAAAAATAGAAGAAAAAGAGCAAGCGGTATTGATATCCATTAAAGATACAGCAGGAGGAATACCTGAAGAAATAAAGGATACTTTATTTCAGCCCTTCACCTTTAGAAGAAGTGGTGGCACAGGTCTTGGACTTTTTATGGTTTATCATGCCATTACCAATACTCATAGAGGTGAGATATGGTTTGAAACTAAAACGGGAAGAGGAACTACATTTTTTATTCAATTACCTGCTGCTTCGAAAGAGGACATATCTGTAAATAAAAAGTATAAGTTAATTTAGAGTACGCAATTAAAATTTTCTTACCTCTAGGTATTTACTTTTCTTTATAAATGCTGGATTATATAATTAATAAACTTAAGCCGTACACAATAATTAAGAGAGTGTACGGTTATTTATTAACCAGAGAGTTTTAAGGAGGGCACAATGAATTATTTAGCTCACATATATTTGGCAGAAGATAATGATGAAAGCAGACTTGGAAACTTCTTGGGAGATTTCGTGAACAAGTCTCTGGAAAAAAATTATAACAGCTCTATTAAAAAAGGAATATATATGCACAGAAAGTTAGATAGCTTCACAGATTCAAATCCCATTTTTCTTGAAAGTAAAAAAAGAATCTCTAGCTCCAACAGCTTCTTTTCGGCGGTGCTTATTGATATATTCTACGATCATTTTTTAGCTAAAAATTGGTGTGAGTATTCAAAAGTACCTTTGGAAGAATATGCTGATAATTTCTACGAACTGCTTAAAAATTATTCCTATTGCCTGCCTGAAAAGCTGACTAAAAGGCTGTCTTATATAATAGAAGAGAATTGGCTTCTTTCATACAAGCACCTGGATGGAATTAAAAAGCCTGTAGACAGGATAGCCTTGAGATTTTCAAAATCAAGGCATCCTTTATACAATCCTATTGAAGAGCTTATAAATAATTATGAGTCCTTAGAAAAGGATTTTGAGAAATTCTTTAGAGAAGTTATGGAGTATGCAAAATTGCTGAAAATGCAGAACTAAAGCTTAACCACATTTTTCTGTTAACTCTTGAAGGTTACTTTCAATATATAAGTAAGCTTTATCGAGGAAAGCTTCTATGCTTTATTTTTCCTTGTAAAGCTGCTTTATTTTATCCATTATTATAATTTCACCTATTTTTTCTTTATAAAACTGACTTAGGCTAGCTGCTGGTATGGTGTTATTTCCTGTATGCTTTTTTCATTGAGAGTTGGGTCCACAGATAGTTCCTCCAAAAACCACAAGGTCTCAGGATGCTGAGGCTGAAGCCTTTTATCATAGCCATGCATAGACTTCCATTTCTCAAACAATACAAAATGGTCAATTTCGTGAATGCTGCCTTTAATTATTTTTTCATCTGAGGAATTAAAGTTCACCCAAAATTCCTTTGAGATAACATCTCTAGGAAATACGGGATAGCAGCCTAAAAAACAGGTGATTTCACTTTCTTTTTCATTCCAATTAATATTGAATATTTTAAGTAAGTTTTTCATCAGCGGAGTGTAGAAGTCATCAAAAATCTTTTGAATATATTCTACGTGACTATCAAGCTCCTCCTGATTTTCAAGCAGCCTTCCTCTAACTACTCTGTCAACTTGAAGATAAATTTCTTTATTGCTCATAGCTTCTGTAATCTTATTTTTTAACTCAGGAAATCAAGATAACTAGAAATCGCCATATCTAGTTATCCTCGATTCGTAATTTTTCCACTTAGTTTCAGAAAAATATTTATTATTAATAAATATTTGTATATACTTAAATCATTATAGTATAAAGACGAGGAGGAAATTAATATGCCAAAGGGAGACAAAATAAGTAATAAAAAGGAATTATCACAAGAACAATGTGAAGAACTGCTTGAAACATTGAAAACTCGTTTTGAGAAAAATATGAACTATCATAAAGATATTGAATGGGATAAAGTACAAGAAAAGTTAGAAGCTAATGCTGAAAAACTGTGGTCGCTGAATGAAATGGAGAAAACTGGTGGTGAGCCAGATGTTGTTGGCCAAGATAAAAAGACAGGGAAATATATTTTTTATGATTGTTCTGCAGAAAGCCCTAAAGGTCGCAGAAGTGTTTGTTATGACAGTGAAGCTTTGGAGTCAAGGAAAGAACATAAGCCCAAAAATAACGCTATTGATATGGCCGCCGCCATGGGCATTGAGCTTTTAACGGAAGAGGAATATAGAGAGCTTCAGGAACTTGGAAATTTCGACATTAAAACATCAAATTGGGTGAAAACACCTGATAATATTAGAAAGCTTGGTGGAGCAATCTTTTGTGATCGTCGTTATGATACTGTTTTTGTGTACCACAATGGAGCAGAATCCTACTATGCTGCTAGGGGTTTTCGTGGCTCGCTAAGGGTATAAATTTTGATGGGAGGAATAAAAAATGTTGAAGGTTACCCAAACTGATTTACCAGAGGTCATAATTTTGGAATATGAAAAATATGTTGAATCCAGAGGGTATTCATATTCAAATTTTTCAATACAGGAATTAAAGGAAGCAGGAATAGAAACTGATTTTGTAGAGGAAAATGTGTATTGTCCTCAAAATGCAGGAACATTATATGGAATACATTTTCAAAATCATCCCATGGCACAATCGAAACTACTGTACTGTGTCAGAGGAAGAGGACTTGATTTTGCAGTTGATTTAAGAAAGAAATCAAAAAACTATAAGCGATGGACGTGTGTAGAATTATCTTCAGATAATCGAAAGCAAATACATATTCCAAAAGGATTTGGTCATGCATTTTTATCTTTAGAGGATAATACAAAGGTTGTAATGCGGATAGACAATTATTTTAATCAAAAATATAGAAGAGGAATTGCGTGGAATGATCCAGATTTAAATATAAGTTTTCCAATAAATAATCCTATATTAGCACAACATGATATTGAAGCACCATTTCTCAAAGATAGTGATTGTAATTTGTAAGAAGTTTACTTCCTCTTATATCAAATTTAAATATGATTTTTAGAAAGGTGGGTATTATGCTTGACTTAGCTATAAATTATCCCTCGCCAGATTGTAAAAATTTTATTGAGCGTATATATCAATTTTGCAAAGAGAATAGATATTCAATGATTTTCAAAGGCTCTTTAGTAAAAGGTACAGCAACAAAATTTTCGGATATTGATTTAATAGTGTTAGGTAATCTAGATACCCATAAAGTTAATGAATTAATCACACTTTATGGAAATCCAGTGATGACTAACTTTACGGAAAATCCCAAAGGTATTTTAATTTTAGTTTATCAAAATAATATTTCTGTAGATTTAGATTTACGAGAAACAATCTCAATGGAGGATTTGATAGATAGTAATGTTATTTTGAAATATGATGAAAACTTTATTATAAATAGTGAAAAGGCCATTAGAAAAAAGATAACATCTGAATACATGCCCAGTAGACCTGAGTGGTACAAGGTGTTAAGACTATTGCATAGAGGAGTTATTAAGTATCTATCTAATAAAACTGGCAGCGCAGAGGAGCTATTATTGGAAATCAAGGACAGCCTTATTAAGTTAGGGATTGGAGAGCTAAACTTCAACAATAATTTTAGTGATGATATTCAATATATTTTCAATATATTTTGTGAGAATTTTGAAATTGATTCACAAATAAAAGCTCTTTTTAATAATCTTTTTGAAAATCTTTAAAATGCAATAGTTTATTTAATAAATCGATAATAAAAAGTAAATAACCTTCAGAAACATCGCAGTAATTGTATTATATGCTATAATTGGCACATAATATGTTACTTGGGGAGGGATAATCTAATGAAAATATCTGTAATTATTGGGCACCCATATACAAAAAGCTTTAATTGTGCAATAGGTGAAGCTGTTGTTAGTAAATTGCTAGAATTAGGGCATGAAGTTTTCTTTCACAATTTGTATGAAGAAAAATTTGATGCGATTATTACAGGAAATGAACTTGTTAACGACGTTAGAAATGATAAACTTGTTCAGCAACATTGTTTGGAAATAAAGGAAGCTGAGGGGATTGTTATAATTCACCCTAACTGGTGGGGGCAGCCCCCAGCAATATTGAAGGGATGGGTAGATAGAGTATTAAGACCTGGAGTAGCTTATGAATTTGATGAAAATGATAATGGCGCAGGTATCCCAAAAGGATTACTGAAGGCTAAAGCAGCATTAGTGTTTAACACTTCAAATACGGCGGAACAAAGAGAATTAGAGTTGTTTAAAGATCCACTTGAAACTATATGGAAAAATTGTATATTTGATTTTTGTGGCGTAAAGAATTTCTATAGGAAAATGTTTAGAATTATAACAGATAGCACATTAGATGAACGTAAAGAATGGCTACAAGAAGTTAAAGAGACTGTTAATCATTATTTTCCTGCTAAAGGATAGGTGATTTACTTCAAATTTTTTTTATAGAAATTAATAAAGAATATCTAAGATAGAGGTACGAGGTAAAAAGTAAAAACTAAGAAAGTTAAGGTTAAAATTCACCTTCAGATAATTTATAAAATGAAATCAGCTCTCAAAAGAGGCGATGCTTTTATTCAAGCATCGCACTAGTAAATTGAATATAAACTTATTTTTTTTCCATTACTGCAAAGTAATTATTTTCACTATCTGCAAAATTAAATACTCTACCTGAAGGCATATTTACAATATCTCCCACTGTAACCTTTTTGTTTAATAAGTTACTATACAACTTATCGAATTCTTTTGAGAAGAAGAGTAAAGAAGGGGTGCCAAGATTTAATTCAGGCTGCATTTTAGCAATTAATCCCTTATTATGTAGAACAATACTTGTTTCAGCTTGTTTAGTTGGAGCAATTTCAATCCATCTTATTCCTTCACCGTTATCTTCCTCTGAAATTACACTAAATCCTACTTGTTCCGTCCAAAATTTCTTTGCTTCATCCTGGTTATTAACATATAACATGATTTGACCTACTTTATTAATCATTGATTTTCGCACTCCTTTATATAGTATTGTCGTCCTAGTGATTTAATTATACCAAATGGGGAAACTCTAGCAAAAAATATATCACAGTATTACGGAATTATGGGGCCTCACAGAGTAATAAAAATGATATGCATGTCTGGATCTATTTCTGTCAAGGAAAAAGGGAAATCATTAAAAAATATGCTTAAAGTGTTTCTTCTAGAAGATCTCTTTCCTACTATTGGTTAATAAAACAGCTTTAAAAATTAAATAATTATTATAGACGCCGCGATATTAATCAATGAAGCTTGCGGCGTTTATTTGTTTCTCTAGAAATTAGATTAATTGATAACATATAGAATAGATTGTTAAATATGGTATAATAATTATTATACTAGTGAACTTTTTATGGCAGATTACGTAAATTTTGTTTTTAAAGAAATTCATGGTATTCCTTGTGAGTTTGATTTTAGCTGGAAGGGTTATAAAGAATTTGCAATTATATTGGATAAAAGATATGAGGAGTTTTGTAAAAGTCAGAAATAGTTTTTATAAAATTGTAAACAAGTCAGGCTTAAAATTATTTAAATTTTTGGAGGTAGTAATATAATGAGTGATAAAGATTTTAGCATCAGGATGTTATCAGTAGTAATTGATTGCAAAAATGCAAACACATTAGCAGACTTTTATGCAAGTTTATTAGGGTGGCAGAAAAATACTGATGATCCGGAATGGATATCGGTAAGTAAATCAGGAATAACCCCTTGCTTACTATTTCAAGAAGAAGTTGACTATAAGCCTCCCGTTTGGCCGGATAATCCGAATGAGCAACAGAAAAGTATTCATTTGGATTTTGCTGTATCGGACATAAAGAAAGCTATTCAACATGCTATAGACTGTGGGGCTACTGCAGCATCTGTTCAGTTTTCTGATTACTGGACGGTTATGATTGACCCTGAGGGACATCCATTTTGCTTATGCCAAAGGTAATTCCGGTAAATAAATTAATATTAGGACAAGTTTCAACTTGTAATTGAGGTAAGAAGTAAAAATGATTGTGGACTAAAGATTATTTAATAAGCTCTCTTTATTAGGCAGAAAAAGAGAGGTGTAATTATCTGAAATGGAGTATTTTATTGTTAGGAGCTGAAGATATGGAATGGATAGAACGATTAAATAGTGCGGTTAATTATATCGAAGAGAATATGAAAGATACTATTGATTTGAAAGAAGTATCAAAGATTGCATGCTGTTCAACTTATCATTTTCAAAGGATGTTTGCATATATGGCGAATATACCATTATCAGAGTACATACGTCGTAGGAGAATGTCATTGGCAGCTGTAGATTTACAGAGTGGCAATGAGAAAGTGATAGATATTTCACTAAAGTATGGATATGATTCACCCACAGCATTTAACAGAGCTTTTAAGAGTGTTCATGGGATAGCGCCATCTCAGGCAAGAGAAGAAGGCACGATATTAAAAGCATTTCCTCCTATCAGCTTCAAAATAACAATAAAAGGAGATAGTGAGATGAATTACAGAATTGAAAAGAAAGAAGCATTTAGAATTGTGGGTGTTTCAGAACCATTGGAAGCAGACATTGAGAAAAACTTTGAAATTGTTCCACAAATGTGGGAGACAGCTGTAATGAATGGTACAATACCTAGACTTGCTGCCGTAATGGAAGGAATGCCAATAGGACTCTTAGGAGTAAGTTCCTGCAATGAATTAAATAATTGGAGATATTATATTGCAGTTGCAAGCAGTCAGCCAGTAGATAACGATTTAGAAGAATATATTGTTCCAGACTCCACTTGGGCAATTTTTTCTGGAGAAGGAAATAATCAGTCTATACAGGAGCTAGAAAAAAGAATTGTAACTGAATGGCTTCCAACCTCAGGGTATGAATATGGAACTGCGCCAGATATTGAAGTATATTTAAATGCAGACCCAGAACATGCCAAGTATGAGGTTTGGATTCCGGTTTCAAAAAGGATGGATTAGACAAAGTACATTAACTCTTAACTAGTCCCTATTATTTCTTAATTAATAAATAAATTCTAGTTTATGGAGGAAACGTATATGAACAAAGTAAATTTAAATCATATAGCATCTTGGATTCATAAAAATGCAAGAGAACTTGAAATTTCAATATGGAAATATCATTTTGAAGATGGAAATAAAGAAGATGTAGTTAATGCTTTGATGTATTATCAAAACTTTACCAGAGAATGAAGCTTGGCCTATTTCATGGTCATGGTTTGATAACAATGAAATTTATCCAAAAGAGTCAGTAATTAGCGGAAATTGGTGCAAATCTATCAAGGCAATTGAACGAGCAAAGTTTTTAAAGAATTTTGAAAGAACACAGTAACCTCTACTTCTTACCTTAGCTGCAAATCCAAATTTTAATATGGATAGATTCAGTGGAAAAGGAGCTGATAAATCACATTTTAAACCATGAGACTTTAATGGTGTTGCCATTATAATAATGGATAATCGAATATTATTACGGGGGAGGTATAAGCATGGATGCATTTTCAGAGAGATTAATTTGCAATACCAAAGGCAGTGTAATACCAGAAGAGTATAATTATTTTGGAAAGCTTGTTGGGGAATGGGATATTGAATATGTAGACAGCTTTGGAACAGATAGAGAGAGACATGTGAAAGGCGAGTGGATATTTTCCTGGATTTTAGATGGAACTGCAATACAGGATATTTTTATTTGTCCATCAACAGCAGAGAGACTAACTAATGTTCAACCTGATGCGGAATACGGGACAACGCTTAGAATTTATAATCCAAATTCCAAGGCGTGGGATATTTTTTATGGATGTACCGGTTCAGCTACTCGTCTTGAGGCAAAAAAAGAAGAAAATAAAATTGTACTCACTGAAATAACTAATAAGAAAATGAAATGGATTTTTTCTGACATTACAGAAAATCAATTTCACTGGCAGAATATATCAACAGAAGATGGAGACTCATGGCATGTAAATAGTGACATATTTGCTACAAGAAGATGAAAAATACAATGCTAGTACATAATGTGATTGATTGCAAATAAACGATTTTTCAGTTATGTATATTTTAAGAAAGAATAAAATGTATTTAAAAAATGATAATTTAGTTTTAAGACAGGTCACTGCTGAGGATGTACCAATCATTTGCAATTTGAGGAGTGAAGCTTTATGGTAAAAGCAAGAGCCATTGTGTTTGACTTGTTTGATACATTAATTCATGATGTTAAATTTGATTTTTCTTCAGGTTTATTATATCTGCATGAAGATATTTTATCAAAAGGTACTGATAAAGCAGAATTTCTAGATTATGCGTCTACATATTGGAAAGAGCTTTATGACAAAAGAGATGAAAACAATTCGGAATTGGCATTTGATGATGAAATTTTAGATTTTAAAAATAAATATGGTTTTAAGGAATATTTTCATCTAGAACAGATTTTATTTAATTGTGCGCTTAAGATGAATATCACTGAATTATTTGATGACACCATTTCTACTTTAGAGCAGCTTAAATCTTTAGAAATTCCAGTTTATCTACTAAGCAATTCTATATTTAAAAAAAATGTAATGAAAAAATTTATTAATCAATACGATTTGGAAAAATATTTTATGGATATATATTTTAGCGCAGATTATAAGATAAGGAAGCCCCACAAAGATTTATTTCAGATTGTATTTGATAAGATTAAACAGTATGATAATAGCATAGAAATGGGACAAGTTTACTTCATTGGTGATAATTTTAAAGCAGATGTTCTCGGTGCTAAAAATTTTGGATTTACGCCAGTGTTTATAAATCGTAAACAAGATGAAGAAATTAACAATAAAAATTTTATTGAAATTAAAGCATTAAAGGAGTTAGTAGAAGCAATTAGTTAAAGCAACAAGATTTCACCATGCTAGATAAGGTCGTTAAGGTATTTGAAGCTTTTGCACTAGATAAATGATAGTACAAGTTTTGAAATATAGGATATTACAAATAAAGTTTTAATTTGTAAATTTAAATAAGGGACAGTAGGCGAATTGTATGAACTTGGAAATCATTCAAGATATTTCTCGATATAAAGAATGGACAAAAATTACAGTACCCATGTATGGTTCGTCACAAAATATGAAATATAGAGTTAAAGATATAAGTGGTAACGATTATATTTTGAGGGTCTCTGATATATCTCTTTTTAATGATAAAAAACAGGAATATGACAATATTATGAGGTTATCTCAAAATAATATTCTAATGCCTAAGCCGATAGATTTTGGTACATGTAATGGTGGAAAGAATGTATATATGCTGCTTACCTGGATTGATGGAGTCGCAGTTGAAGATGTGATAAGTAATTTAGAAGAAAATCTTCAATATCAATTAGGTTATTCATCAGGCAGATTGTTGAGAGAAATACATAATTGTTCTAAAGTTGCTTCTAAATTAAACTGGGGTACTGTATACGAGAAAAATATAGAAAAGGTAATTAACGAATACAAAAATACAGGCATTTCTATCCACCATGAACAGAAAATCATGTCTTATATTTATTCCTATAAGCATTTGCTCAATGGGCGTCCCCAAGTTATAAGGCATGGAGATTTTCATGTAGGTAAGCTGATCATTACGCCAGATAAGGAAATAGGAGTTATCGACTTTGATAAATGCGATATTGGAGATGGTTGGGAGGAATTTGGCGGTATTGTATGGGCCGCCAGATTGAGTGAAGGATTTGCTAAAGGACAAATAGATGGATATTTTTCAGATCAGGTTCCTGATGAATTCTTCAAGCTATTAGCATTATATATTGGTGTGTATACTTTAGAACATGTTGCACGTTCAGTATCACATAATCAGGATAAAATAAGCATAAAGTCAATTTATTCAAACACAGATTTTATGACTAAAATGTTTGGAAACTATAGTACTTATATTCCTAATTGGTATAGAAAATAAATAATAAATAGTTTTTTTAAAGTTAGAAGGATGCATAAAAGCAGTAGTTTATTTTATTAGACATGTTGAATCAGATTATTCTGTTCATATTGATTAAAAGTAAGGAGATGAATTGGTTGCATGTCAGAGCTATTTATGATGTCTATAAATCAATTAAAAAAAGAAATAAGGAATAGGAACATAGGAATTGCAGAACTTGTGCAGATATATCTTGATCGCATAAGTTGTTATGACGGTGAGAATGGATTGAATACAATTGCAGAACTAAATTCTATGGTAATACAGCAGGCAAGGATTATCGATAAACAGAAAAACATATGCGATTTGCCATTATATGGCATTCCGATACTTGTTAAGGATAACATTGATGTTGCAGGTCTTCACACAACAGCAGGAAGTCTTGCTCTTTCAGATAACATTGCGATTAAAGATGCTCCAATTATTGCAAATTTAAAACGAAATGGAGCAATTATATTAGGTAAAACAAATATGACCGAATTCGCCAATTATACTACAGATAGCATGCCAGCTGGTTACAGCTCAAGGGGAGGTCAGGTAAAAAATGCTTATGACATCAAAAAAAGTCCTAGCGGATCAAGTTCTGGCTCAGCAGTTGCTGTATCAGCAGGATTTTGTGCAGCGGCTATTGGAACAGATACTTCGTTTTCCATTGTGGGATGTGCAACAGAGAACGGAGTTACAGGACTAAAGCCGCCAAATGGTTTGCTATCATTCAAAGGAATTATCCCCATAGCACATACACTTGATAGTGCAGGAGCTTTAACACGAAATTTTAATGACGCTTATATGTTGTATTTAGGGATGAGCGAAAAAAAACTGAAGCGCTTAATACCAACAAAGCCTGAGAAACTTCATATTGCTGTAAATGTATTTAATCGCCATCAAGTATCAAAAGCACAGTTGGAAAGATATGAAATACTATTTGATAGTCTTAGAAAAGCTGGTGTTGTATTCTCCGAAATTTCCCAAGAGTATTCGCCATACCAAAGAGATATTATGAAGTTTGAATTTAAACATGATTTGGAGAAGTATCTTAAATATTCGTCTACAAAAACAAAAAAGCTAGATGAAATTATTCGATTTTATGAATCTAATCCAGAAAGAATGATGAAATATGATATTATATATCTTCGTGCGGCTTTAAGTGAAGCATCTGGAAAACTTGATGATGTAGCTTACTTAACAGCATTATCTGAACGTAAAAAACTGCGGACACAAATAATTGATCAGTTACGAAATTATGATGCATGTGTAATGACAGGACCGACAAATATAATGCATTTTGTCGGTCTTCCATCAGTTGCATTGAAATTATGTATGGCGGATGATAACACTCCTCGTGGTATTATTCTTTACGGTGCAGAGGAAGAGAGGCTTTACTCTGCTGCATTAACAATTGAGAACTATTGTTTAGGAGTTACTGACCCTAAATTTTGAGAATAATAAACAGTATAGAATGCTAGAATTCATACATATTTTTTTATGTGTTTAGAAAAATAATGATTAATATAAAAGGTGGGAGGAATATTATTTGAAAGAATTATCTGAAATGACATTAGAAGAGCTATGGCAGCTGTTCCCTATTATTCTCAAAGAACATAACTCTGATTATAAAGTTTGGTATGAGATAGAAAAAAGAAAATTAACTGAGGGATTTGGGAAATCAATATTAAGAATAAATCACATTGGAAGTACTGCTGTGGAAGGATTGATAGCAAAGCCAACAGTTGACATATTAATGGAGATTTCTTCAGATAGTAGTATTGATGAAGTAAAAGAAAAACTTTTATCCATGGAATGGATATTAATGAATTCAACAATTTCTCCTAAATTTAAGCAAACGTACAATAAGGGATATACTAAGACGGGATTTGCTGAAAAAGTGTACCATTTACATGTTAGATATTTTGATGATTGGAATGAACTATATTTTAGAGATTATTTAATTGAATATCCAGAAGTAGCAAAAGAATATGGTGAATTAAAGCTTGAACTTTGGAAAAAGTTTGAACATGATAGAGATGGATATACAGAAGCAAAAAGTGATTTTGTTTTAAGTGTCACTGATAAAGCAAGAAAAAAATATGGAAATATATATGCTTAACAAGCTAAAGTTTGAATTTTTGAAAAAAACCGAGAGTCAACTACGACCAAAGATTTTCAAGTTAAGGAAACAACATAGGTTTTAGATGATATTTTTGAAGAACTCTTTGAATTTATGTTAGAATTAAGTAACATAGATTGGTGATGAAATTTTTTATTAATGGAGGGAATGGCAATGAGCTTTGTTTCAGTTAATGAATATATAAACAGTTTGGATGAAAATGTGAAAAAAGATGTTTCTGATTTTGAAAATTTCATGAAAGCTGAATTTCCAAGCATTGTTCCTAAAATTAGTTATTCCATGCCGATGTGGTGGGCCGGTGACAAAATGTATGATGGTTATGTAGCCATTTCAGCAGCCAAAAAGCATTATTCTGTACATTTTTATGATGAAAACTATATTTCTAGGCTCAAAGAAGTGCTGCCAAATAGCTTCGGAAAAAGATGCATTAACATTAAGTATGGTGATGAAAGCACTATTTCTATTGTGAAGGAAAATGTAAGACAATATTTCAATAGCATACTATGAATAAATTATTAGTATTCATGATTTATTATGAGGTGTGAGACTATGACGGTAATCTACTTCGTTAGGCATGCAGAGCCTAATTATAATAATCATAATGATGAATTGAGAGAACTAACCACTAAGGGATTAGAGGATAGTAGGCTTGTTACAAATTTTTTAAGTGACAAAGCTATACGAGTAGTTTTATCAAGCCCTTATACGCGTTCTATTGATACTATCAAAGATTTCGCAGACGCATATAGCCACAAGATAGAAACTGTTCATGATTTCAGAGAAAGAAAAATAGCTAATGTATGGATAGATGATTTTAAAGCCTTTTCTAAACAGCAATGGGAAGATTTTGATTACAAATTAGCTGATGGTGAAAGCCTGAGAGAAGTACAAAATAGAAACATCAATGCTTTAAATCTAGTTTTAAATAAACACAAAGATAAAAATATTGTTATTGGAAGTCATGGAACGGCATTGAGCACAATAATTAGCCATTATGATTCTTCCTTTGGATATGAAAGCTTTGAAGTAATAAAATCGCTTATGCCTTGGATTGTAAAGGTTACCTTTGAAAATGATGTATTGCAGGGTATAGAAATGTTTGATGTGTTTACTAAATAAGCCCATGCAGTAATTGCTAAAGGACAAGCAAACTATGAATGGGTAGCCAATTATAACAAAGTAGCCATTAGAGTTCATTTACGAAAAATGCCTTTATCAACATTCTTTTAAAATATAGCCAAATCAAATAATCATCATAAACACCCTAATATTCAATAATGAATTTTGCGGTGTTTATTTATTTTTTTGAAATCAGATTTATTGGCGCTATATAGGATAACATGTTAAATGTGGTATAATAATACTTATACAAGTATTGAAGATTATTTATATTAGATTGGTGGCGATATAAATGGGGAACCTTCCTAATTTAATTACAATCACAAGAATTTTAGGAACAATGGTTCTATTGTTTATAAGGCCATTTTCGGGACTATTCTTTATCATATATATTTTGTCTGGCATCAGTGACGTTTTGGATGGAATGATAGCACGAAAGATGAATTTAGTAAGCAAAAAAGGACAGATTCTTGACAGCATTGCAGACTTTTTTATGATTATACTGTTGCTGTTCGTATTTGTACTCAACCTAAGTTTACCTTTATGGGGAATATATTGGGTAGTTAGTATTGCTGCTATTCGCTTCACATCATTGGGCGTTGGGGTTATGCGTTATAGACAGCTGGCATTTTTACACACTTATGCCAACAAATTAACAGGGGTAGCTTTGTTTTGCTTTCCATTTTTGTATGTTGGTTTAGGACCAAATACAACAACTATTTTGCTTTGTTTTATTGCAAGTATTTCGGCAATAGAAGAACTGATTATTAATGCTGTTTCTAAAAAACTTTGGAGAGATATCAAATCAGTATTCTCATTATGAGCATGCATAAAGTTTATAAAAATCAACACTGATTTAAAACAGAGGCAAAAATTAAATATTATAAATAGCAATTTAGTAATTTGAAAGGAAGATTTTACTATGAAAAATCTAAAAGTAGCTTTATTACAGCTAATGCCTGAAAATACTTTAGAAGGAAACCTGCAAAAAGGATTGAAATATTGCAGAAAATCTAAAGAAATGGGTGCGGACATTGCATTGTTTCCTGAAATGTGGAGCGTTGGCTATGAAATTCCAGAGGATATTGCTGAATTGAAAGCAAGTGCTGCATTTGCTGATAGTTCATTTGTCAGTTCATTTGGTAAACTTGCAAAAGATCTTAATATGGCTATTGGTATAACCTTCCTTGAAAAGTACGATCCATTACCAAGGAACACCCTGTGCGTGTTTGATCGTTTTGGCAACAATGTACTTACATATGCAAAGGTACACACCTGCGATTTTGACGATGAATGCAGATTGACAGCAGGTGATGATTTTTATTCTGCTGATTTAGACACTGAGCAAGGCAATGTAAAAATCGGTGCAATGATTTGTTATGACAGAGAATTCCCAGAAAGTGCGAGAATTCTTATGTTAAAAGGCGCTGAGATTATTTTAGTACCAAATGCTTGTCCTATGGAGATAAACCGCATATCGCAGTTACGAGCAAGAGCCTATGAAAATATGGTTGGTATTGCAACCGTTAATTATCCAAAAGGCAAACCTGACTGCAACGGTCATTCTTCAGCCTTTGATGGAATCGCGTACAAACCTTCTGACTTTGGCTCAAGAGATACACTTATTATTGAAGCTGGTGAAGGAGAAGGAATTTATATAGCTGACTTTCCTATTGATGAAATCAGGGAGTATAGAAGTCGAGAAGTACATGGCAACGCATACCGCCATCCACAGAAATACAAAATACTCATTTCTGAAAGTATTGAAGAGCCATTCATCAGAAAGGATTATAGAAAATAATATTTATAGGAGGTTAAATAACAGTCATTGAAATCTTATAGAAGTTTGTATAATATTGCTGAATTTGTACAATGATTATATTGTAATAAATTCAAGAGGTGGTACAAATGAAATACTATTCTATAGGAGAGTTTTCAAAACTAATAGGTAAAAATGCTCAAACACTAACTGAATCAATAGGTATTGATGTTGGCATTAAATATTTAGCCATATGCTCCAATGGAATAACATTTAAAAATATAAATAAAACACGATTAGTTAAGAAATTAGAAAAAAGATTACGTAGGTTGCAGCGTAAAATATCAAGAAAATATGAGTTAAATAAAGAAGGGAGGAAGTTTGTCAAAACAAGCAACATTATAAAACTTGAAAAGCAAATTAGATTACTTCATAGAAAGTTATCTAACATTCGGAATAACCATTTACATCAAGCAACTACCAAGATAGTGAAAACCAAGCCATCAAGAGTAGTTATGGAAACACTTAATATTAAAGGTATGATGAAGAATAAACATTTATCCAAAGCTATAATGCAGCAAGGGTTATATGAGTTTAAAAGACAGCTTCAATATAAATGCGAACTTTATGGAATTGAATTTGTTGAAGCTGATAAATGGTATCTAGCATCAAAGACTTGTAGTAAGTGTGGTCATGTAAAAACTAAATTATCACTATCAGAAAGAACTTATATCTGCGAAAAATGTGGCTGTATTATGGAGTTCTATAAGGTTTTGGCAACGGTAACGGCATGGTATTAGAAACTCAAAGATTAGTTTTAAGAGAAATGATACAAGCAGATTTTCAGTCTCTTTGTAAAATTTTGCATGATGATGATGTAATGTATGCTTATGAGGGTGCATTTAGCATTGATGAGGTTCAAGGATGGCTTGACAGACAAATTGAACGTTATAAAGAATTTGGCTTTGGTCTATGGGCGGTTGTTCTAAAAGAAACGGGAATAATGATAGGACAATGCGGGGTGACAATGCAAGATTACAACAGCACCAAGGTAATGGAAGTCGGTTATCTTTTTCAAAAAGAATACTGGCATCACGGATATGCAAGTGAGGCTGCGATTGCCTGTAAAGAATACGCCTTTGATAAGCTGAATGCTAAAGAAGTATATTCTATTATTAGAGATACAAATATACCGTCACAAAACGTAGCAATACGAAATGGAATGACCTGTATAGATAAGTTTATCAAGCATTATCGAGGTGTTGATGTGCCTCATTTTCTATTTTCCACTAAGAAGATATTAAGAGTATAATATGAAGCGCGACAAAATTACAATTTGAAAGGAAGGCTTATTTTGGGAGAATTATCGAAGTTACCTAATATAGGAAAAGAAGTTGAAAGACAGCTGAATGAAGTGGGTATATTTACTTACGATGAATTGAAGAATGCTGGCACAGAACAAGCATGGCTAAGGATACAAGAAATTGATGTCTCTGCTTGTATTCATAGATTGTTAGCACTGGAAGGTGCAATTCAGGGACTTAAGAAAACTGACTTGCCGCAGAAACGAAAAGCAGAACTAAAAGAGTTTTATAATCGTCATAAAATTTGAGCTAACAATTATTTATAATAAGGTGAGGTGTTATTATGGATTTTAGAAAAGTTTTTGATAGTATTCCTGAAGAATTTGATAAAGGGAGAACTCGTTATTGTGATGAACTTTTTGCTGATGTTATAGAATATTCAAAGCTGGATTCTAGCAAAACAGCTCTTGAAATCGGTCCTGGAACAGGACAAGCTACAGAACCCATATTGAAAACAGGTTGCTCTTATTTGGCTATTGAGCTTGGAGAAAATCTTGCAGAGTATACAAAAAATAAATTTAGTTCCTATGATAATTTTCAAGTTGTAAATGCTGATTTCGAAACATATGATTTCGGGAAGCATGAATTCGATTTGGTCTATTCAGCAGCCACAATTCAGTGGATACCGGAGGAAATCGGCTTTCCAAAAGTTTATGATATATTAAAAAGCAATGGAACATTTGCTATGATGTTAACTCGAACAGATGAAAAAAGTGCTAATGAACCCTTATATATGAAGATACAGGAAGTATACTCTGAATATTTTCATCCAGAAACAGAATATACCTGCAGTATAAATTATAACAATATTGAGAAATACGGCTTTACAGATATTGAATGCCGTCATTATCACAAAACAAGGGAACTTACCGCTGATGAGTATGTTTCATGGATAAGTACACATGCTACTCATATAACTTTGAAGGAGCCAGATAAATCAAAATTTTACGCAGGCATCAAGGACGCCATTTTGAGTTTTGGCAATAATATAAAGCTCTATGATACAATAGTTTTGTATTTGGCAAGAAAGCTATAATAGGAAGTTTAGTCAACAGCTTCAAATACGGTGATTTAAACAACTCATTATTCAAAGAGAATTTTGAAGCGTTTTTTAGTTCTCCATTCTATTTTTAAGGACAATGCAAATGCAAGTTGCGGATTTGCAATTGTAGATTGGTGTTATTTCAGGGCAAAACCTATTATAATTTACACATAATAACAAAGAAAAGAGGTAAAAAGTAATGGGTTTTTCGGATAATTTAAAATCAATTAGACAAGAAAAACATATTTCACAGGAAGAGTTAGCAGGAATAATCGGAGTAAGTCGTCAAGCAGTTTCTAAATGGGAACAGGGAAGCGGCTATCCAGAAATGGAAAAACTACTTGCTTTATCTAAAAAACTTAATGTATCATTAGATTATTTGATGTTAGGCGAGGTAAAGGCTGCCGAAAACAACAAAAACTTATCCAATAATTTAATTGTACCAACTGGAAAGATTACTATTAAATCATATGATGGAAAATCAATTATTAATTGCTATAAGGTTTTAGCGTCACATGTAATGTACAAAGCAAAAGACGATGAACCTAAATATTGGCTGCTTGGTGTCAATAACGGAGCCTTTTGGGGAGAAAAATCAATTGTACTTGGCTGGTATACTGATGAAGAAAATATAAAAAAGGAAATGGATGAAATTGCAGAAGCAATTAATAATGGTGCACCAGTATATGAATTAAAACATGCAGTAAAAGTTAAGAATAAAATATTAAGAGTAAAAATAGATGAATAGTAACTAATATCATAGTTGCAGATAAATACGCAGTAAATAATGCATACTTAAAACATAAAGGAGATAAATGAATGACAGAATTCTGGGAATCAAGTTTTATAGAAAATCAAATGATGTGGGGATTTGAGCCTTCAGATTCAGCCATCTTGACAAAGGATTTTTTCCTTGAGAAGAAAGTTAAGGACATATTGATACCTGGTATTGGATATGGTAGAAACGCAAAGGTTTTTATTGATAATGGAATAAATGTAACAGGTATTGAGATCTCAAAAACAGCCATTGATATAGCAAGGCAAAATGAGCTTAATATTAGTATTTTTCATGGTTCAGTAGCTGATATGCCTTTTGATGACAAACTCTATGACGGTATATTTTGTTATGCACTTATTCACTTATTGAATAATGGAGAGCGAGAGAAGTTTATAAAAGATTGCTATAAACAGTTAAAGCCAAAGGGATATATGATTTTTACTACTATTTCAAAAGAGGCCCCAATGTATGGAAGAGGCAAACAACTTAGTAAAGACTATTTCGAGATAATGGAAGGGTTAAAAATGTTTTTTTATGATTCTGACTCGATAAAACAAGAATTTGGAGAATATGGACTGATAGAATTTTCGGAAATTGTTGAGCCACATAAGAATATGGAAAATAAACCTCCATTTAAATTTATAATGATAAAGTGTCAAAAAGAACTATAATTACAATTATATAAAAGCAGTGAATTGTTAATTAATAAGAATAATGTGTAACCTATTCACCACGGCTTGCACGTTATTCTTAAAAGGAGAATTTTATGAAAAAGAAAATAGCCAATCATCTATATTTTCCTGCAGGAGCAATATTTGGAATTGCAGCAATATTAGATTTTGTTGATCATAAAATAACAATGGGTTTCACATATATATGTTTAGCTATAGTATTCTGTTTACTTGACTTTCCAAAGAAGAAAAACTAATATGATGAAGCTGATAACAGTTTGGAGAAAGAATATACAATATGTATAGGGAAAAAACAGAAACAAAAGATTTAGTCTTGAAAAAGGCATCAATGGGCGATTTAAAGGATATGTATGTAAATGTTTGGTCACAGGAAGAAACTGCGAAATATATGCTTGATTTTTACAAATTAATTTAGGTTGGTGATCTAATGAAAGTTGATATTGGAAAACACGAATTCAGCATTATTTGGGATGGTATATATTATCATGCATTATCAAATTATCCTAACATATCCGAATGGGAATTAAGAGGAATTATTAAATTTGTAGACTATGAGAATTTGCAGGGTAGAAAAGTTGAAATTGTTAGCGATAGTGAAGAAATAATAGAAAAAGTTAATTATGCATTATCCAACAAAAATGAATTCAACAATATAGAAAAACCAGAAAAAATAACAGAATGCACTGCCTGCAAACAAAAGGGTTGTATAACCAAATATCTTTGCCACACAGCATCAGTTGAAAATGCTGTGTCAATAATTAAAAGTGGAAGCATACTTTCGGCTGTAAGAGCAAGAAACATATCAGCAGAGCAATTAAAATTAGAAGCGAGAAATGCAGCAAAAGATCCGACAGACTATTTTGAATACTTAATGCTATCTTGGGGAAATTGTCAAGCTGGTGATAGACTTGTTATGGAAAGAAAATTAGAGCGTGAACCTAATGAAGAAGATTTAAGTAAGGGGTTTACACCTGGAGTGCGGTTCTTTTTCAAATACGATGAATTAGTGAAGCATCAGGATGCTGTTTTTGATGGATATCATCCACTGAAAATTAAAGATGAATTAACATTAAAAGATAATGTATTTGCAATTATAATTCCAGAGTTATATATAGAGAGATTTAAAAATATAATCAATGAGGATATTAAAGATAGAGTTTATTATATGAATAGTAAAAACAAAGATATATGGGAATGGTCAGAAAGAGTTTACAAATTTATTGATAAATTGTAATTTAAAGGGGAGACAAATATGTTAGAAGTAAAAATAGCAGAAGAAAAAGATTTAAATTTTATAAAAGATACGTATAAATTATTGGATAGTACAATGACGAATCTGCTAAAACAATTGATGGATATAGGTGAAGATGAAGAAGAACAACATTCTGATCAATATTGGGAGAATTTAATCCGAGAAAAAACAGGATATATTCTCATTGCATTTCAAGGGGAAAAACCTACTGGTATGGTTGTGGTAGAAAAAATGGGCGAGCAGGAAGCTCATCTTGAAGATTTATTAGTATGGCCAGATTTTCAAAAGCATGGAATCGGAGAGCTTTTGGTAAAAGAGGCTAAAGAATTTGCAAGTAAAAAAGGATACAAAAAGATGACTTTAAATGTTTTATCAAACAACGAAAGTGCAAGACATTTATATAAGAAAAAGGATTTTCAAGAAGTAAAAATATCAATGGTTTGTAATCTGTAAAATTATATTTTATCTGATTGAACAAAATTAGTATACTGTTATGATTTGCTAATGCATATGTTTTTAACGATAAGTATCACAATAGTATACTATGACGAAGTAAGTTATTAATGGAGACGATATAAAATGAGTTTGAAAATATTAAGCACTGATAGTACGAATATTGATTTTATAAAACTTATAAAACTATTAGATGATGACCTTAATGAACGATATGGAGAATTACAAAAGCAATATGATAAGCATAACAAAGTTGATTATATAAAAGATGTGGTAATTATTTATAAGGATGAAGTACCTGTTGCCTGTGGAGCATTTAAGGAACACAAAATTGAAGCCATAGAATTAAAACGAATATTTGTAAAAAAAGAGAACAGACGACAAGGATTATCAAAATTAATAATTAGTGAATTAGAGAAATTAGGAAGAAATAAAGGATATAAATATGCTCTGTTAGAAACGGGAATAAAACAATATGAAGCAATTAATCTATATAGAAATACTGGATATGAGATAATAGAAAATTATCAACCATACAAAGGGAATGCAAATAGCGTATGTATGGAGAAAAACTTATAATATTGGATATTTTGCTTGGATATTATGATCGATACAGAATATTTAAAAAATAAGTTGAAATACATTTTAAAGCATTATATGATGAATTTAGGCATCGATGTACTCTATTAAAATAAAGAAGGTAGATTATGAATATTAGTATTGAAATGATACCATCATATAAAATTGCTTATATACGAAGAGTAGGACCTTACGGTTCAGAGAATGTGAAAATAATGGAGCAATTAAAAAGTTGGGCTAGAGAAAAAAACTTATTTAATGAAAATTCAATCATATTAGGTATAGCCCAAGATAACCCTCAATTCACAGAACCTAAGGATTGTCGTTATGATACATGTTTAGTTGTTTCAGATGAATTTGATGTTGATAATAAACATATTAATTTTGGAAAAACTATCGGTGGAAAATATTGCGTATTTAAAATAAATCATATAGTGGATGCTGAGCAAAAAGCATGGATAGAGATATTTCCAGAGTTATCAAAAAGAAATTATAAATTTGATGATAGAAGACCTATTCTTGAACGCTATGCAATGCAGATGATAAATAAGCATTATTGTGAAATTTGTGTACCAATATTATAAAAAAAATTTCGATTTATTGTTGAGGTAATTCCTAATATTAAAAAACAGCTCACCAATAATAAAAAATAAATAATAATCATAAACGCCGTGATATTCAGCAATGAATCTTGCGGTGTTTATTCATATAAAAACTAAATCCATCTAGATTATATAGAACAACATGCTAAATGTGGTATAATAATCCTTATATTAAGCTTTAATTATGATGTATTGGCAATCTAACTATAATGATTATAAACAGTAATTTATAGAAGGAGAAATAATGGTTATGAGAAAAGACTTAACAATAAGAGCAGAAAACCAGAAAGATTTCGAAGAAGTAAATAAACTAGTGATTAAATCATTTACTGAAGGAACAGATTACTCAGATGGGACAGATGTTGTGGCATTAATTAAAGAAATACGTGAAGGACAATACTATAGCCCCGAGTTATCTCTAGTGGCTGAAATTAATGAAAAAATAGTTGGACATTTTATGTTTTCACATTTTCCACTATCAACAACTGCCCAAAAGGCGGATTATGACAGAAGTATCAAAAATACAGAAATAGTAATGCTTGCACCGGTTTCTGTTCATGCCGATTATTTTAGACAAGGTGTAGGTTCTACTATGATTAAATTAGGAATTGAAAGAGTGAAGGAAAAGGGGTATAGAGGAATTCAAGTTGAAGGTAACCCAGCATTTTATAATACTCTAGGCTTTATAACTTCATCAAAGTACAATATCTATCCAACAAGTGGATGGCCTATGCAGATTCCTGAATGCATGATGTATCAAGAAACATATCCAGGTTCTCTCGAAGGAATTTCAGGATATGTAATCTACGATATGTATAAAAATGCTTAGTTTAGATTTAAGTAACTTACAAATTCCAATTTTAAAAGGAGCTTAAAAACATGGATGTAGCAGTTTTAGCAAATGTTCATGGCAATTACATAGCATTACAGCGTTGCCTTGAATATTCATTTTCACGAAATATTAGTACATTTATCTTTCTTGGTGATTATATTGGGGAATTAGCATATCCAGAAAGAACAATGAAAATATTATATGATGTTAATAAAAAATATAAATGTTATTTTATAAAAGGAAATAAGGAGGATTATTGGCTTAAATACCGTGCTGGCGGTGAAAAAGGCTGGAAAGATAAAAATTCTGCCAGTGGATCGCTACTGTATGCATACAAATCCCTTACTTCCAAAGATTTGGACTTTTTTTCACAGCTGCAGCCATCAGAAGAGATAAAGATGGGGACATGCCAGCAATCACTATTTGCCATGGCTCACCTAATAAGATAAATGAAAAAATGTTGCCGGATGATGCTAGGACTATGGAAGTCATGGACAGTGTAAAAACATCAATCATTTTATGTGGACATTCTCATGTGCAAAGGAAGATTGAACATAAGGAATTGATTACAGATATTATAAATTAAAAAACGGAGAGTTAATGCAGTAGATACAAGAGCAGGAGATCCTTCAAACTTGTTGTATCTATTGAAGCTGGGAGAATACCACAATACCTGAAGTTTGCTAATGGTAATTTGCACGAAACTGTTTTTTACTATAAACAAATGTAGTTTAAGCCACAGAGCTTTATAGATTAATAAAATAATAAGCATACTTGAATAGTGAATTGTTTTAAATGGAAAAATATACAGAACAACTGTTTGGGGGAATTGGAATGAGAAATAAAAAATTGAATTTTTATTTTTTTGGAGATATTGGAGAATACGATAATTATAATCCAGAATATGTTTGTAATAAAGAACATGCATCTGAAATGCTTTATTTGATTGCAAAGAATGATCCTTTTTCTATATCTAAATTTAAGATAGCAGAAATCTTAAATATCAAAGAAGAAATTGTTGAAAATATTATCAATAATCTTGAATTAATTAATGCTATAGAAACCAAAGAGAATACATACAGAGTTAAATTTCCTGTTTTCTTAGAGGAAGATGTCATAGTAATGGAGCATTTTGTAAATGGAATAGGAGAGGTAATTGGTAAAAGAATAGTCGATATGAAAGACGCACTTTATGCAAAAGCTTCAAAATTAAGATGCTCTAAGTCCCATAGTTACGAGAGAATACTATATCACACCATCTGTGATAAAATCTTTGATGGTACTGCTTTTGAATTTTTTACCGAAAGAGATATATTTTGTGCATCTAAGTTGCAACCTGGAAATAGGGACTACATTATTGTTGCATACGAAAATAGTAAATTAACGGAAAAACACAGCAATAAGATATTATGCAGTAGTAATAACTATAGCAGCTTTGGTTTTACTTTTAATAGTTTCGGAGATTCAAATGGTTTAAGAAAAGATATGTTCAGATTTTTTAGGTTAACACAGAAAAACATAGATAGCGCAAGTCCATTTCATAAAGTAAATATTGTGTATAACAAGATTTTAGATAAAATGAATAAAGAAATTGCCTATGAATGTGGTACTTTAATACACAATGCCATTGACAACAATATTCAGTATAGCAAACTATCAGAAGAAGAAAAGAGTAGAGTAGAGCTTTTAAAGGAATTAGAATATATCAGTATAAATGGAGATGATAACATTATTTCAGTGGATGTTCCGATATTTTATGACTTTGAATTATCCACAATTATCAAAGAGTTATCAGATGTAATACTTGAGAATATCCTTCCTATAGTTAAAGAAGTCTTTGATAGTTTTGAAGTTAATGCATCAATATTAACACCTGTAAGGCATAAGGTGAATATAAAAGAAACAGCAAATGAAGTATGGCATCAAATTTTTGGTGCTATAAATGAATATTTAGTGAAAGAAGGATTTGTTGCAACTCCAAACAATATTGATGGACAAGGCAGGTATCTTAGAAGCCTTACAATACCTGAAATAGAGCATCTTATTTAAAATTAGGCTATGTTTTAAAAGGATGTTGATAAAGGCGTTTTTCGTCTAGCATGGTTTCTTTCAGAACCCATGTAAGAAACTCTAAGGGCTGCTTTGTTATAATTGGCTACCAATTTTATTGCGCCATCCATGGCGCTAAAATTGCTTTGCCCGTCCTGGGCAAAATTACGCCAATTATAAGTCGCAATCCCTAAGAGTTTCTAGAACTTAAACGATAATATCAACATTTTAAAACATAGCCTCCCGAACTGAAGGAAGTTTTAAATCAGTGTAAAAATCAACACTGATTTAAAACAGAGCCTAAAATTAAAATAAATGGAGGTAATTTCAAATCTTTGGTTCGTATAGAAAAACATAGTAATGAGCTTGTAGCTTCTTTTTTTGTAAACTGTAAAGATCCAGAGAGGGCTGCGGGAAATTTATTACGGGAATGGGCTGTTAAGAATTTAAGTGATTATACTGCTCGTCGTTGTGTTGGTGTGCACCCAAAGGACATCACTCTGATGGAGAAGAACATAATCCAAATGAGGGAGCAGATTTTCACGAATATGTTATGCAAATGTTTCTATTTGGAGATGAAGGTAAAAGCGGTACTTTTTTAGAGGCTGATGTCTGTGACGCACCTAAAGGATTATTTTTGGTAGGAGATGTGGCATTAAATGAGTTTCATCATGATGGAAATATAGATATTGGTTCATCTATGCAAACAGCTTTTAAAGTTATGTCCGAATGCTTAAAAGAAATGGGGGAATATGAATTTGATTTAAAAGAAAGGCGACACAGGGAAGAACAGATTTTTTCAAAAGAGTGGTGGGAAAATCCCAATATTGGTGACGCTGGGTTAGTAGGATTCAAACTATGGCTTCCAATTAAAAAGGCCTCAGAGTAGTAGTAAGGAACCTGTTCATCTTATCTTTATTTAAATATTTTATATTTATAATAAACAATATGAAAAAGAGGAGAAATAACTCATGTTTTTAAATACAGAATTTCTTAAAAACGAAGAACTTTTTCTCAAGTTAGAAAGAACTGTTGAAGGTAATGAGGAGAAAGATTGGCTTCCAGCATATCACTTTGATATTTGCAATAAATGTGGAACAAAAATGGGAGGATGTGATTTGCGTATCGGTTACAATAAAAAAGTATATTATGGAGGCAATATTGGTTATCACATAGATAAAGAATATCGAGGCCATAATTTTGCAGGGAAAGCGTGCATTTTGCTGTTTGAGCTTGCCAAGAAACACAAAATGGATTATTTAATCATCACTTGTAACCCTGATAATTATGCTTCAAGAAAGACATGCGAATATGCTGGTGGAATTTTAGAAGAAATAGTTGAATTACCGAAAGACAATGATATGAGATTAGTGGGAGAAACAGAGAAGTGTATCTATAGATTTGAATTTTCATAATTACTTGAAATACTAAATCGTAAGTCAGGTTCTAATAATTAGTTAAACTGATTATTTCTATCTATTAAAAAGGAGGGGTCAAATGGCTTCTTGGATGGTACATCTACGAATTGCAGACAAACTGTTGAATGAAATATCTAATCTTTCATCTACAGAATTTGTAGTTGGAAATATAGCACCTGATAGCGGTATACCAAACGACGATTGGTCGGCTTTTACTCCAAGTGGGGATATTTCGCACTTTAAAACCACAGATGGGGATGGATTAAAAGATATTCATTTAAGCGAATATATTGGAAGATTTTTTACAGTAGAGCAGAGAAAAAAATATAACAACAAACAGAAATCTTTTTATATTGGTTATTTAACGCATTTATTAACTGATATTATGTGGGTAAATGAAATAGTTCGTCCAAGTAAAGATAAATTTAAATCTTTATACGATAAAGACAGGACGGAATGGATATGGACATTAAAGAAAGATTGGTATGATCTTGACTTTCTGTATATTAAAAGAAATCCCAATTTTAGATCTTTTTCAATTTATAAAAACGCAGAGGGATTCAATAATAATTATATGAATTTTTTTAGCAGCGATGCATTTGAAAATAGAAGAAAATATATAATAGGTTTTTATAGTGAGGAAAGAAAGAATTTGGAAAGAGAATATATCTATTTAAAAGAAGAAGAAATGGATAGATTTGTTGAAGAAGGTGCGGAGAAAATTAGTCAAATACTGAAGGAAGATTATAAAGATAGTATTTAATGAATAGTATTGAAAATCCGTGGCGCAAGAGGGGAATATATTTATTGCCAGAGTATTGTAAGATGGTCATAGGTTTTGAATTAATCAATTGGGGATTAAAGGAGTTAAAGAAAAGAGGCTATAATAAAGTTACATTATGGGTTCTTGAAGAAAATATATATGCAAGAAAATTTTATGAAAAAGTTGGATTTAATCATGATGGAATGGTTAAAGAAATAATTATAGGTAAAAAATTAAATGAATATAGATATGAAAAGATTATTGAATAATCTTCTATATTATTGAAGGAGAAGTTTATGAAACGTATATTAGTTACAGGTGGAACTGTATTTGTTAGCAAATATGTAGCAAAATATTTTGAATCAAAGAACTATGAAGTGTATGTCTTAAATAGAGGAAGTAAACAGCAAATAGAGAATGTTAATTTAATATGTGCAGATAGAAATAATTTACAAGATTGTTTAGCAAAATACTCCTTTGATGCCATAGTGGATGTGTGTGCATATAATCAAAAGGATATTAGAAATATATTAGATGCGTTAGGAAAATTCACTGATTACATATTTATTAGCTCCTCAGCCGTTTATCCAGAAACAAATGAACAGCCATTTTCCGAAAGTCAAAAGACTGGTCTCAATTCTATCTGGGGTAAATATGGAACTGATAAGATTGAAGCGGAAGAATATTTACTTTCAAGAGTTCCTAATGCATATATTTTAAGACCTCCTTATTTATATGGTCCAATGCAAAACCTATATAGAGAACCATTTGTATTCGAGTGTGCTTTAAAAAATAGAAAATTTTATATTCCTAAGGATGGAGAGATGAAATTACAATTTTTTCATGTAGATGATTTATGTAAAGTTATTGAAAAAATTCTAGAGAAGCACCCTAGGGAACATATATTAAATGTTGGTAACACAGAATTGGTAGATATAAATACCTTTGTTGAGTTATGCTATAAAGTAGTGGGAACTCCTTTGGAAAAAGTATATGTAACTAACCATGATAATCAAAGAGACTATTTTAGTTTTTATAATTATGAATATATATTGGATGTTTCAAGACAGGAGGAGTTATTACCAAAACAAAAGAATTTATTTGAGGGATTAAAAGAATCTTATGACTGGTTTAAGGAGAATTCCTGTGAAGTTATAAAAAAAGGGTATATTGATTTCATCAAGCAAAATTTTGAGTAATCCATAGTAATGACAATTTAAATTTAATGAGATAGATAAATTCACAATTTAAGGCTGAGGAATACAAGCAGTAATTGGTTAATCCTGGAAGGAAGATGTTATATGGATGGAGAGACAAAGTTAATAATACTAAGAGGTAATTCTGGAAGTGGTAAGACTACTACAGGCAAGGCTTTACAAAGAAAATTTGGACATGGTACAATGCTAATTTCACAAGATGTTGTTAGACGCGAAATTCTATTTGTGAAAGATGGAGCTAATCCAGAAGCTAGTCAGCTATTATTGGAACTTGCACTATACGGAAAAAGCCATTGCAATATAGTAATTTTAGAAGGTATTTTAAATTCAAAGTGGTATGAAAGTTTATTTGAAAATTTGCTAAACGAATTCAATAACCAAATTTTTGCTTATTACTTCGATGTACCTTTTGAAGAAACCTTAAACCGCCATAAGCAAAAGCCTAATGCACATGAATTTGGGGAGAAAGAAATGAGAGAATGGTGGAATGAAAAAGATTTATTAGATATCATTCCAGAAGCATGCCTGCATAAAGAATTAAGTTTAAATGAAATAGTAAGTACAATCTATGACGATGTTATAAGATAATTAATACTTTTAATTTGTAGAGGTGATTTTATGGAGGATTTGGTATTAAAGAAAGTAGCAATAGAATATGGTGATGATATATTTTCATATAAAAATGAGTTTATTTATAATAACGAATCAATGGATGGAACAGGCTTTTTAAGAAATGCTAATTCACCACAGGAATATGTTGAAAAATCATTATTGAATGAAACAGAAAAAGTAGATGGAAGAGAAGTTACTGCAACACAATTGTTAGCAATCAGAAAAAGTGATAATCGTATTGTAGGAATGATACAGATAAGACATTTTTTAAATGAGTATCTTTTACAATATGGTGGACATATAGGATATTCTGTGAGAAAGTCAGAAAGAAACAAGGGATATGCAAAAGAAGAATTAAGACAAGCGTTAATTTATTGTAAGGACATATTACATATTAATAGAGTTTTACTAACTTGTGATAATGATAATTTTGCTTCCCAGAAAACTATTTTATCACAAGCTGGAAAAAAAGAAAATGAAGTATTAATTAAAGCTGAAAATTGCGTTATTGAACGATATTGGATAGATTTATAAATTCAGATTTGCAAGGAAGTCTCATTAAGAGAAAATTTTAAAAACACCTAATATTGGAAAGTAAGTTAAAGGACAGCTTGTACTGATAAAACTATCACGACAAATCTAATAATTTTTTTATAGAATCAATATCCGTTAATATCTGTTTATTAAATAATGGGAAAAATAGTATAGCGCGTTTTATAATAGAATTCAGGAGGTGAGGTAATGGACTGGGTCGATAGAATGAATAAAGCCATTGATTATGTAGAAGGTCATTTGAATAGCGAAATAGATTCTAATGAGATAAGCAAGATTATGGCATGTCCTTTTAATGTATTTCAGAGATCTTTCATTCAAATAACTGGTATTCCATTGTCAGAATATATCCGATGTAGAAAACTTACATGTGCTGCTTACGACTTGCAAAATACAGACGCTAAGGTAATTGATATTGCTTTAAAGTATGGATATAGCTCGTCGGATGCCTTCAGCGTGGCTTTTAAGCATGTGCACGGAGTTGTACCATCAATGGTAAGAAAAAATAATATAAAACTTACATTCTATTGTCGTTTATACTTCGCACTTACTATTAAGGGAGTTGATAAAATGGATTATAAGATAATTAACAAAGAGTCCTTCAAAGTAATTGGAAGAAGACGAACTACACCATATGGAGGAGGAACTTGGGCAATCGTTAAAAGTGATGGAAGTGCTGAAGCCATGGAAGAGCTAAGTGGGCATTTATGTGATTTGGGCTTATGCTTTGGGTTTGGCGAGGATGGCAGCAATGACTACATGTGTGGCATCCAATGGGATAAGGAAGACATTGAGGAATTTGATAGCTATACTTATCCACATACTACTTGGTTAATTTTTGAGGCAAACGGAAAAATATCTGAACAGGTACTTAATAATGTATGGCAGCGAATTAATCACGAATTTCTTCCTCAAAGCAAGTATAAAAAATCAGGCTTACCTACTATTGAAAAGTACGTCTTGTGGGATGATGCAGCAGATATTTGTAAGGTTGAAATATGGATCCCCGTTGCTCTAAAATGATCTGAAAAATAAATTTCTAGGTGCTAGAACTTACCTTTGCACTTATGAAATATTTAATTGTAATTATGGTATAATTAAGCCATAAAATAAGGAGGCTGATGTTATGCCACAGATTATCCCAATTAAAGATTTGAAGAATACTGCCGAGATATCGGAGATGGTTCATGCGGCAGAAGAGCCAATATATGTTACGAAGAATGGATATGGAGACATGGTTATTATGAGCGTTGAAATGTATGAGAGTACAATGAAGATGTTAAACCTGTACCGTGAATTAGAACTTTCTGAAAGACAGATTGAATCAGGAAGAACAAAGGATGCTAGACAACCTCTTGGAAAATTAAGAGAAAAGTATGATGTATAATCTTACGTTAACTGAGCGTGCAGGAGAATTGTTAGCTCATATTATTAAATCGTAAACAAATAATAGTAGCTGCTAATCATAAACACCGTAATATCTAGCAATGGGTCTTGCGTAAACGTCTAATAAATGGGTGGAGATTATGAAGATTAAAACATTGGGATATCTTTCTTTTAGTGCAATAAAAAGCTTAATACGAAATATTACGGTAACTATTTTTTCAATAATTACTGTTTCTATAGTTCTTTTCATTTTTGGATTATTTTTATTATATTTTCTAATTATCGATAAAAATTCCGAATATATTTTTGTAGGAATTCCCGGAATGCGTGCTTTTTTTAATTTAATGGGACTTATAACCTTTATTGTAACCCCACCTATTGGAGCTGTCATAATTTCAAATGCAATTAAAATGAATATATTTTTGAGAAGAAGCGAAATAAGTATAATGAAGCTTATTGGAGCTACCAACTGGTTTGTCAGGTTGCCATTTATAATTGAAGGATTTGTTATAGGAATTACAGGGGCTTTTATAGGAAATCTATTGCTATTTTTTGCATATAGTTTGATTTACTCTAACGCAATAAGGTTTACAAAAGAAATGAATCCTATACAGCCTATCTTTATATTAAGTACAATGCTTTGGAAATTTGAAATAGTGGGCACTTTTATAAGCTCTGTAGGAAGTACTACAGCTTTAAGAAAGGTTCTAAAACGTGAAGTTTGATTTTAGAAAATAAGAGTTATTGAAAATATATAGAATAACATGTTAAATGTGGTATAATAATCCTTATATTAGATTGCAAATAGTATAATTGGAGCGGAAGGATTATTATAATGTTACAAGAAGAAATATTGAAGCTGATAGAAAATATATCCCCTCATGCAAAGGAGTATGTATATAATTCCTTTGAAAATGTTGAGATATTATACTCCATATTCACATTACATAACAAAGGTGTATTTATAAAAGTTGATAACAAAGATTGTTGCATTTTTTACGCTTCTTTTCTTAAGGAAGATAACATAGGAGATGTCTTAGAATTAATTAAGTATAAAACCAATGAATACATTTCAAAAATGAATTCAAAAGAGCTATGCTTTAACGTGTATGGGAATAATTCTAAAATAATTAATTTAGTGAGAGAGTTAGGATTTAAATTAGATATGGAGGGATACCACCTTGAATATAGGGGTAAAGAATTGCCGCAATTAAAGGATTGTAATTTAACTGATAATGGCTTTGAGAACGGTATGTTAAAGGAATTTGTTGATTTATTTGATAGCGCATATGAAAAGTTGAATATAGATAACGGTTGGAAAACAAAAAGGTATGCTGTAAATGAAGAACAATTTAATCAAAAACTCAATATTTTGAATAAACTTAATCAAGTCTGTTCATTCTGGGCAAATAATGAATTAATAGGTGCATATACTTTCCAGCAAAATTATATTACTGATATTGTTGTAAGACCAATATATCAAAATAATGGCTACGGAAGTTATATATTAGCACATTGCATTAGAAATATGAGTATAAATAAATCTGTTAACAACATAAGGCTTCGAGTTGCGAAATCAAATACTGGTGCGAAAAAATTATATGAAATAAATGGTTTCGTTGAGATTGCTTGTTTTTCAGAACATACCTATAAATAAGTGGTGTAAAATTATTAATTCACATTAGTTTCTTCATTAACGGTGGAACAGCTAAGCAGAAATTTAAGCAATTAAGGGATAGGGCAACAAGTCATAATTTACATTATAAAGGAGGAATTTAATGCTTAAATTAAAGAATAAGGAATTTAGTAAAATAGCACATCTAATTAAATCCCAAAATGAATTATCTATTTTTTCTGTTATAAATGGTGTTATGCCTGGTGAAATATATGTAAACAACATTGATAATCCAACAGTGACACTGATAAAGACCTGTGAATGCAACTTAATTGCAGGTAGTTCTAATGATGAGATTTTTAACTCTGAAGTATCTTCGAAATTAGATTTTTGGGACAATCTAACGCCGGATACAGGCCAGTGGATAGATGTAATACCAACTATTCATAAGAATCCCTTCATTAGAAAATATAAAAGAAGACACTATATACTATCTATTGACGATTTTACGGATTGTTATGTGGCTTTGTCAGATGGTTTTGTAATTGAAAAAGTAGATACAGACTTATTAAGACAAAACTCCTATGAAAACTCAGAGAAACTACTTGAATGGGTTGAAAATTGGGGTGATTATGCTATGTTTCAAAAGTATGGAACGGGTTATTTTATACATAATGATAAGGTAATTGTAAGCTGGTCATTGAGTGATTGTAGTTTTGACAATAAAGTTGCAATTGGAATACATACAGATGAAAGGTATAGAAAGAATGGGTTTGGAAAAATAGTTGTTGCTGCAACCATTAAAGATTGTTTTGCCAAGGGGTACGAAACAATTGATTGGCTTTGTGTAGATTCTAACAAAGGTTCAAGTAGAATAGCCGAAAAATTTGGATTTAAATACAACAATGATTATTATTCTTTTTCCTCATATCCACCAATTGAGAATTTAAAGGATTTATCTGAAGCTGAATGGCATGAATGGGGCGAATATTTAGAAAATGCATCTAAAACTGAAGAATGTTTGATATGGGAGTGTCTTTACTGTTATATAAAATCTAATGATGTGGAAAAAACCGTCAATATTATGACCATTATGGAACATAAAAAAATTGCAATAGATTATTCGAGATTTAAAAATTATATTATTTATCTTCAAAGCTGTGGTAGGTGTACCAATTTTAGCAGTGAAGCTTGGATTGATTTTCTGAATAAAAGTATTCATTGAAGTGATTAACACAGAATCCTAGTATATGAATAAAAAAAATTACTTCGGAGTAGTAAATTATTGTTAAGTAAAGATAATTTATATAATATTTGGAGGTATTTAATGAATAAAGATTGGCACTTTAGGGATGATGATTCTGTTTGTATTTTTAGAACCGTTGGTGTCTTATTAAGAAATAATAAAATACTTGTTCAATGTGATAACAATGTATATGCTTTACCAGGTGGACATGTTAAAGTTGGTGAAACATCAGAAGAAACGCTTATCAGAGAATACAAGGAGGAAACTGGTGCAGATATTTTATGCGAACGTCTTATGTGGGTTGAAGAAACATTTTGGAAATGGGGCAATAGAGATGTACATGGGATTGTTTTTTATTACCTAATTTCATTAAGAAATGACTTTGATATACCTGACGATTGCTTTACATCACAAAAGGATAACTGTAATATAATGTTAAAGTGGGTTTCAATAGAGGAAATGAAGAAATTAACCATTTACCCAACTTTTATTAAAAATAAAATTGGAAGCATTTCTGACAATATAGAGCATTTTATAAGTTATGAATAGAGAGTATTCGATGAAAAATTGCTTTAGTGGCAGAAATAATAAGGTGAAAGATGTATAGTAAAGACTCTTGAAAAAAGAGATAGTAAGCTATGGGAAAAAAAGTAAAATCAAAACAATATAGAGGGGTGAAAGAAATATATGGGAAAAAATGCGTTAAAGGCATTATTAAGAAATATAAAAGATAACAAATACGCAGTACCAGAGGGTGTGAACCCATATAAATTATCCTTAGAGTTGATGGATTATATAGGAGATATTGACGGTGAGCTGCGTAATGACTTACTCTTTGACGTTCTTGTAGAATGGATAATGAAGGATGTCCTAACATTTGAAGAAGCACATGACATATTTGTGATAGCATTAGACGAAAAACATATTTTTAATGGATTGGGAGAAATAAATGATACGGTTTTTGGCAGAGCTTTTTCCGTTGAAGTAGCTGCTTGTATAATCTATAAGCATAGGAACCTTTTATCTGATAGTGATATTTTAAAGGCTTTTAATACAGTTTTGAAATTTTATAATGAGGACAAGGATGTAAGAGGCTTTGTAGAAGGTAAAAGCTGGGCTCATGGGGCTGCCCACGGTGCTGATGCCTTGATGGAGCTTGCACAATGTGAAATAATAGGATATGAAGAACTAAAAAAGATATTAGCTTCAATACATAAAAAAATTAATAATAATTACTATGGATATATTAACAACGAGGATGAGCGTATGATATCGGCAGTTAAGGAGGTTTTGGAAAGAGATACAATTCCTGTAGGAGAAATTGAAGAATGGATCAGAAGCTTTGGAAATATAAAAAAAACAGGTATACTTCCTGATGATTTATTTATTGAATTTAATGTAACTCTTTTCTTAAAAAGCTTATACTTTAGACTTGTTGATAATACGAAGTATGAACAAATAGCAAAAATAGTTAAAGAGGTGCTAAAGAAAACGAGTCGTTTTGGTGAGGATTAATCATAAATCGATTAGATAGGCAAGTAATAGATTCCAACTTGTGCAGGTGGAATAGATAAGGAGAACTATTAAATGTTAAAAATAGGTGAATTTGCTGCACTTACTGGAATTAGTATTAATATGCTGAGAAATTATAATAAAATAGGCATGCTAATTCCAGAATATGTTGACGAAGTTAATAGTTATCGCTACTACAATGAAAGTCAGATAATTATAGCTAATCGTATCCAAATGCTAAAAGAACTAGGTTTTGCTTTAAAAGAAATACTAATTATAAGCAATTGTTCTGATGATGATATACGTGAATTAATTGAAAATAAGATTTTAGAAAAACAAAAGCAAAAAAAACATATTGAACAGCAAATTCAGCGGATGCATCAAATCATTAATAATTTTGGAATGAATAGTGATTTTGCTTTTTCTGTGAAAATAACTACTCTTGCTTCGCGGAAAGTTGTGAGCTTACGAGCAAATATAAGCAAATTCGAAGACGAGGGGATTCTTTGGGAAAAACTTGAATGTAAATGTATTGAAAACAATGTAAAACTTTTAAATAATGAATATTCGTATGCTATCACACATAGCATTGATTTAGTAAATAACATAATAGATACAGAGGTCCTACGGATAGTCGATGAAATACCAGAAAAAGCAACAGGGCTAAAGTATTACGAATTGCCCCAAAGTGAAGCTGCGGTTGTATCATTTAAGGGAACTTATAGTAGAGTAGGTGACATCAGCAGCTATGTGCATAAATACATTAAAGGTATAGGTTATGAAATATGTTATGCACCATTACGCAAGTATTTTATCTCACCTAATAACGAATGCGATTCAAATAATTATATAACGGAATATTATTATCCTATAAAAAAGCTATAAAAGCTATTGACCCTCGTATCGTACGAGGGTTTATTATATTTGTGTTGCAACAAAATTATAGATTTTAGGAGACATGATATGAGAAAAATAATTGATATAAAGCATCATTTTGATGATTACGAATGCGTGTGGAATGGTATAGAGGATATATATATGAATAAAACAGGGGAATGCTTGCCAAACAATTACTTCTTTATTTTATCAAGCTTTGGTTCATTTTGCTATTTAAAAACTCAAAAAGCTGAGCTAAAGAGGACGGTTGCTTTGGGAGACGGACGAACCAAAAAGATGTATAAATTTTTGGCACCAATTGTTGGTTTTGAATACAAGCATTATGAATACAAGAATTTTGAAAAAGCATTAATAAAAGCTAAATCAGAAATTGATTCTGGATATCCAGTGGTTTTGGGAGCTATAGATATGTTTTACCTGCCATATTTTGAAAAGTTGTACCATAAGGAACATATTCCTTTTCATTATATACTTATGGTTGGATATGATGATCAAAAACAAAGTATTTATATATACGATTGTGGTAGGTTAGAGCTCCTCTCGCTCTCATATATTCAGCTATGTAATGCTATGAATTGTAATTATCCTGGCTTAAGTAAGGCAAATACAATATGCACGATTAGAATGCTTGAAGGAAAAAATAAAATTGAAATTGCCAAAGATGCTCTTGCAAGGAAAAAATATTCATTCTTAAATCCAACGACAGGTTTTCTAGGATATAAAGGGTTTGAAAAGTTTATCAGTGAACTCCCCAAATGGAAGGAGGAGATTAGCAAAGAAGAGTATGATAAAATACTAACTAATATGGTAGAATTTTTCGGCACAGTTCCAACAATTCCAAATGCTATTAAGGGAGTTGATGAGCCTGATTTAATTGAATTCAAATGTGGATTTGATAAAATGAGTAAGCTGCTTATATATTTAGGAGATGAAACCCAAAATGATTACTGGGCAAAGTCAGCAGTTTTTTTTTGATAAGGGTGCAGCGGTGATTAAGAGAATTTCTGATATCATAATAGAGTATCTATCTGATAAAGAAGATAATACAGATTTGTTACATAAACTATTTGCTGAAGTTTTAGAGAGTATGATAGACGGATATCATGCATTAGATTTTTAAAAGGCTTGTGGCAGTATTTGTATGTATATGATATAATTACAAATAATTAAGCAACAACAGCAAAAATACGAATTAAATGGAGGGTATTTTATGGCACAATTTTATTTAGTTAGGCATGGACAACCAGATTATAGTCCCTGCGATGAAAGAGGATATATAGGGCACGGAAGAGATTTAGCGCCTTTATCAAAAGAAGGTATAGCACAAGCTTATAAAGCAGCATTGGACTCAAGATTAAAAAGTGCAGACATTATTGTATCTTCTCCATATACAAGAGCTTTACAGACTGCTGCAATCATCTCTCAAAAGACCAATATTGATATAACAGTAGAAATGGATTTACATGAATGGATGCCTGATTTAACTTTTCAATATGGTGCATTCGAAGAATTCTTAGAGTTATACAGAGATTTTAACCACCATAAAGGTATATATCCTAATGGAGAAGAAAGAAAATGGGAAGATTTAAACTCATTGAGAAATAGGGTTAAAAAGGCTGCAGATAAATATGCCCATTACAATAAAGTGATCATGGTATGTCATGGAATGGTTATAAATGCATTGGCATCTGAAGAAGAAATTGCACCTGGTGAAATAATTGAGTGTCATTATGAAATAGGGAAAGCTGATGATACTTATTCTTTTGCATAATAACTTTATGGAATGTGATTGCGAAAAAGTATCATGTTTAAGTGAAAATTGTAGATAACTACGAACTAATTAAAATTTTAATTTTATAATTTAGTGAAAGAAATGAGGATAAAAAAAGTGAATGGTTGTAATGGAGATAGAAGAAATTTTGGCAAGGGGAATGCAAATGAGGAAGTGCAGTATAGTGTAAGGAATGTATTAAAAAAATTTCAAAATGGATACTCAAAAAGGGATATTAACTTAAAAGATAGTTTTGTGGAGGAACTTTTTTGGGATGATAATGATACATTGATAGTTGGAACTGGAGATGGTGAATGGTGCTTGGGAAATAAAGAAATTAGTGAATTAATTGAAATAGATTGGGTATATTGGGGAGATTTCATTATTGATATTGATGGAGCGATAGTATCATCATATGGTGATGTAGCGTGGGTAACAACAGAAGGAGTATTAAAGAAGAAATTAAAATTAGATAAAAAGTATGACAATTGTGTTAAAAAAATAAGAGAAAATTTAGATTATGAATTAGAATCAAAGGATAAACTTGTACATATATTAAAGTCCGTTTCTAATTGTTTGTATGAAGGAAATCTTGGTGAAGAAGTTGTTAGACCAGTAAGATTTTCTGCGATTCTTGTAAATAAAAATGACATATGGAAATTTCATAACATTCATTTTTCTTATCACATAGCCCCACCTACAGACATTCATATTATAGAAGGCCGCAAGATTTATTAATGTAAAAAAACTGATAAACCTTATTTTATTAAATTGATTCACAATTTTCTTAAACTACGAACTAATAATAAAAAATGGCTATGTTTTAAAAGGATGTTGATAAAGGCGTTTTTCGTCTAGCATGGTTTCTTTCAGAACCCATGTAAGAAACTCTAAGGGCTGCTTTGTTATAATTGGCTACCAATTT